>JAKQWJ010000285.1 GCA_029562045.1 Spirochaetota bacterium
ATGGGAGCGGGAAGCCGCCCGCCGGGGTCTCCCCAACAACAAGACGACCCCGGAGGCCCTGAAGGCCCTGATCACCAAAAAGGCCCTCGCCCTCTTCGAGAAGTACCGGGTGCTTTCCAATGTGGAACTCAAGTCCCGCTACCTGATCCACATCGAAAGGTATATCAAGGACCTGGAGATCGAAGTCAAAAGCCTGCACGGCATCTGCCAGACCCAGATCATCCCGGCGGCGACGGTCTATCAGACGCGCCTGGCCGAGGCCATCTCCGAAACCCGGGAAGCCCTGGGCAACAAAGCGGATCTTTCCGCCCAGCGGGAGATCCTGGGGCGGATCGTGGAACTGATCAACAAGGTCCACGGCACCCGGAAGGAGATCCTGGCGGAGATGGAGAAGGCCGCCGCGATCCACGACGAGCAGAAAAAGGCGGAATTTCTCTCCGGCAAGGTAAAAACGAAGATGAGCGAACTGCGTTCCTACGTGGATGAGCTGGAGGTCCTGATGGACGACGAGCTGTGGCCCCTGCCGAAATTCTGGGAGATGCTCTTCATCTGTTGATATACCCGATCAGGAAGGCAATCCCGGCACACCAATCTACGGACCAATGGCGGGGCAGGCTTGATGCCATGCTCCGCTTGCGGCGAAAGATCAACGATGAAAAGAGCCATATCATCATACACAGAAAAAAGCCGTCCATATGCCGAGCATGCCGTTGCCCATGAGCTTGCGCGATAGAAAACGACTGCCGGCCCTCCTGGTGCTGGAAGATGGGGCCGTCTTTCCCGCGTATGCCTTTGCCGGGGCGGGGGAGACCTGTGGCGAGGTCGTCTTCAACACCGGGATGACGGGGTATCAGGAGGTCATCACCGATCCGTCCTACAAGGGCCAGATCGTGACGATGACCTACCCCCATGTGGGCAACTACGGGATCAATCCGGAGGACATGGAGTCCGGGGGCATTCATCTCGAAGGCTTCATCGTCAAGGAATACCACCCCCAACCCAGCAACTGGCGGTCCCGGCGGAATCTGCGGGAGTTTCTGGAAGAGCACGGGAAGATCGGCATCGCCGGCCTCGACACCCGGGCGCTGACCCGGCGCCTACGCCTGGCCGGGGCCATGAAGGGCATCATCTCCACGGAGACAGCGGACGTCCCGTCCCTGCTGGAGAAGGTCCGGGCCTATCCCGGCCTCGTGGGCCGGGACCTGGTCCGGGAGGTGGCCTGTCGTATCCCCTATCTGTGGAAAAACGGGGTCCGGCGGGAAATCTCCGCCGCTCCCGGCAAGGGTCGCTCCGGATCTCCCGCCACGACGTGGGGGGCCTCCCCCCTGCCGGGGAAGAGCGCGGCCGCAACCAGCGCCCCGCCGACGGTGGTCCCTGCCGCCGCCGGGGCGGGAAACGGGGCGGGCAAAGGAGGGATGAAGC
The DNA here is from genome assembly GCA_029562045.1 of Spirochaetota bacterium. Taxonomy (GTDB): domain Bacteria; phylum Spirochaetota; class Spirochaetia; order DTKZ01; family DTKZ01; genus JAKQWJ01. The sequence continues at coordinate 1,423 of JAKQWJ010000285.1, forward strand.
CGCCCTCCGGTCCGACGGCGGCTTCATCCCTCCGGGGGGCAAATTCCGCCGGCCCGGGAGAGGTTTCCGAATCGGTTCCCTTGCCGGCGGCCCGGCCGCGGCGTGTCGTCGTCATCGACTGCGGCGTGAAGTACAATATCCTCCGCCACCTGGAGGACCGGGGCTGCGAGGTGATCGTCCTGCCGGCCGCGACGTTAGGCGCGGAGATCCTCTCCTGGCGGCCCGACGGCATCCTCTTTTCCAACGGCCCCGGCGATCCGGCGGCCCTCCCCTACCTCGTGGCGGCGGCCGCCCACGTCCTGGGCAAGGCCCCGGTCTTCGGGATCTGCCTGGGCCACCAGATCATCGCCCAGGCCGCGGGGGGCAGGACGGAAAAACTGAAATTCGGCCATCACGGCTTAAACCAGCCGGTAAAGGACAGGCGGACGGGCCGGATCGAGATTACCTCCCAGAACCACGGGTTCGTCGTCCGCCCGGAATCGGTCGCCCGGCGCGGGGAGGCTACCCACGGGAATCTCAACGACCGCACCTCCGAGGGGATATCCTACCCGGAGCTGCGGGCCTTCAGCGTCCAGTACCACCCCGAGGCGGCCCCGGGTCCCCATGACGCCGCCTATCTCTTCGACCGGTTTGTGGAAATGATGGACCAATTAACCATCATGCCCGTTCCGGGCACAACGAAAGATGAAAATATCCGGCTACTTGTGGACATTTTCATATAAAACTAAAGGAGTTCCAGCTTGATCCTCATCATCGACTTCGGTTCCCAGTACAACCAACTCATCGCCCGGCGGGTCCGGGAACACCACGTCTATTGCCAGATCGAACCGCCGGACATCCCCCTGGCCGTCATCCGGGATATGCATCCCGAGGGGATCATCCTCTCCGGGGGGCCGGCGAGCATCTACGAGAAGAACAGCCCCCGGGTGGACACCGGCATCTTCACCCTGGGCATCCCCGTCCTTGGGATCTGCTACGGCCTCCAGTTCATGGTCCACGCCCTGGGGGGCGAGGTCATCGCCGCCGCCAAGCGGGAATACGGCTTCGCCGAACTCGATGTCCTGCACCCCGGCGACGTCCTGGCCGGGGTGGAAAAGGCCACCCGGTGCTGGATGAGCCACGGCGACGCCATCGGCGGGCTCCCCGCCGGTTTCCGCGCCACCGCCGCCACGCCCAACACCCCCGTCGCCGCCGCCGAGGACGCGCGGCGGCGTTTCTACGGCCTCCAGTTCCACCCGGAGGTGGTCCACACCCCGGAGGGGCGGAAGATCCTCGGCAACTTCCTCTTTGTCGTCTGTGGCTGCAAAAAGGACTGGACGATGAAATCCTTCGCCCGGGACGCCGTCGCGGAGATCCGGGAGCAGGTGGGCAACGGCAGGGTCATCCTCGGCCTGAGCGGCGGCGTGGATTCCTCCGTGGCCGCCGTCCTCCTCCACCGCGCCGTCGGCCCCCGGTTGACCTGCGTCTTCGTGGACAACGGCGTTTTGCGCCACGGGGAGGCGAAGAAGGTCCGGGAGCTGTTCCGCAATCATTTCCATGTGAACCTCCGTTTTGTCCGGGCGGGGAGGATCTTCCTCGACCGCCTCAAGGGGGTGGAGGCGCCGGAAAAGAAGCGCAAGATCATCGGGCGGACCTTTATCGAGATCTTCGACGGCGAGGCGAAAAAGATCGAAGGGGCGGATTTTCTCGCCCAGGGGACCCTCTATCCCGACATCATCGAATCCCGTTCCGCCTTCGGCGGCCCCAGCGCCGTCATCAAGTCGCACCACAACGTCGGCGGCCTGCCGAAGCGGATGAAGCTGAAACTCGTGGAGCCCCTGCGGCACCTCTTCAAGGACGAGGTCCGGCTCCTGGGAAAGGAACTGGGGCTTCCCGAAGAGATGGTGTGGCGCCAGCCCTTCCCCGGCCCGGGACTCGCCATCCGCATCATCGGCGCCGTCACGGAAAAGCGCTTGAAGATTCTCAAGCAGGCGGATGTAATCCTCCTGGAGGAGATCCGGGCCGCCGGCCTCTACCGGAAACTCTGGCAGTCCTTCGCCGTCCTCCTGCCCGTCAAGAGCGTGGGGATCATGGGGGACCAGCGGACCTATGAAAACATCCTGGCGATCCGCGCCGTGACCAGCGACGACGCCATGACAGCGGACTGGGCGCGCCTCCCCCAGGAACTCCTGGCGCGGATCTCCAACCGGATCATCAACGAGGTCCGGGGGGTCAACCGCGTCGTCTATGACATCAGCTCCAAGCCGCCGGCGACCATCGAGTGGGAGTAGCAATAAATGGAGAAGGTGCTCATTTTCTCGACAAGAAACCTGCGGGGGCAATAAGATGCGTCCCCAATTTTGCCCCCGGGAAAAACGCTAAAAATCAAGACCCCCATAACATGCCTAAGCGAACTGATATAAAGAAGATCCTCATCATCGGCTCCGGCCCCATCATCATCAGCCAGGCCTGCGAATTCGACTATTCGGGGACCCAGGCCTGCAAGGCCCTGAAGGAAGAGGGCTACGAGGTCGTCCTGATCAACAGCAACCCGGCGACGATCATGACGGACCCGGAAACGGCGGACCGGACCTACGTGGAACCCATCACCCCGGAGGCGGTGGCCAAGATCATCGCCCGGGAGCGGCCCGACGCCTTGCTCCCCACCCTGGGGGGGCAGACGGGCCTGAACACCGCCGTGGCCGTGGCGGAAAACGGCACCCTGGCCGCGTACGGTGTGGAGATGATCGGCGCCTCCCTGGAGGTGATCCACAAGGCGGAGGATCGGGAGAAGTTCCGCCAGGCCATGGAAAAGATCGGCCTCCGGGTCCCCCGGAGCGGCTTCGCCCGGGACATGGACGATATACTGCGCAGCGCCGGCGAGATCGGCTTCCCCGTCATCATCCGTCCTTCCTTCACCCTGGGCGGCACGGGCAGCGGCGTGGCCTACAACCGCGAGGAGCTCGTGGAGATCGCCAAGGCGGGCCTCGATGCCAGCATGATCCACGAGATCATGCTGGAGGAGTCGGCCTTGGGTTGGAAGGAATACGAGCTGGAGGTCATGCGGGACCGGGCGGACAACGTGGTCATCATCTGCTCCATCGAGAATTTCGATCCCATGGGCGTCCATACCGGGGAGTCCATCACCGTCGCCCCCGCCCAGACCCTGACGGACCGGGAATATCAGCACATGCGCGACGCCGCCATCGCCATCATGCGGGAGATCGGCGTGGAGACCGGCGGCTCCAATGTCCAGTTCGCCGTCCACCCCGACACGGGGGAGATGATCGTCATCGAGATGAACCCCCGGGTGTCCCGGTCCTCCGCCCTGGCCTCCAAGGCCACCGGCTTCCCCATCGCCAAGATCGCCGCCAAGCTGGCCGTGGGTTACACCCTGGACGAGATCCCCAACGACATCACCCGGGAGACCATGGCCTCCTTCGAGCCGACCATCGACTACGTGGTCACCAAGATCCCCCGCTGGACCTTCGAGAAGTTTCCGGAAACGGAGGATTTCCTTACCACCTCCATGAAGTCCGTCGGGGAAACCATGGCCATCGGCCGGACCTTCCCGGAATCCCTCCAGAAGGCGATCCGCTCCCTGGAGATCGGCCGTTTCGGCCTCCTGGACAAACTGCCCGCGGAGGCCGCGAGGAACCCCCGGGAATACTTCGCCCCGAAGCTGCGGACCCCCAACTCCCTGCGCCTCTTCCACGCGGCGGCCGCCCTGGCCGCCGGTATGACCGGCGTGGAGATCCACGCCCTGACGAAGATCGACCCCTGGTTTCTTTATTATCTCGAGGAAATCGTCACCGCGGAAAAGGCCCTCGCCGCCGCCTCAGCCACCCCATCCTATTCCGCGACTTCTCCGGAGGAGCTCCTCCGGGCCGCCAAGGAGATGGGATTCTCCGACCGCCGCCTGGCGGAACTCTGGGCTACCGACGAGGAAACCATCCGCCGGCGCCGCCGGGAGGAGGGCATCCTGCCGGTCTATAAGCTCGTCGATACCTGCGCGGCGGAATTCGCCGCCTACACGCCCTATTACTATTCGACCTACGAAACCGAGGATGAGGCCAACCCCTCCGACCGCCCCAAGGTGGTCATCCTCGGCGGCGGCCCCAACCGCATCGGCCAAGGCATCGAGTTCGACTACTGCTGCGTCCACGCCTCCTTCGCCCTCCGGGAGGAGGGCATCGAGAGCATCATGGTCAACTCGAACCCCGAGACGGTAAGCACGGATTACGACACCTCCGACAAGCTCTTCTTCGAGCCCCTGACCCGGGAGGACGTCCTCCATATCATCGACCGGGAAAATCCCCGGGGGGTCATCGTCCAGTTCGGCGGCCAGACCCCCCTGAACCTGGCGAAGGGGCTGGCGGCGGCGGGGGCGCGGATCCTGGGGACATCCCCCGACGCCATCGACCGGGCGGAGGACCGGAAGCGCTTCCAGGAGATCGTCAACCTCCTGGAGCTCAAACAGCCCGCCAACGATACGGCCATGGACACCGAAGCGGCCGTCCGGGCGGCGGCGCGGATCGGCTATCCCGTCGTGGTCCGCCCGTCCTATGTCCTGGGCGGCCGGTCCATGGAAATCGTCTATGACGAGCAGACCCTCCGGGCCTTTATGGCCAAGGCCGTCCTGGTTTCCCCCGGTCACCCCATCCTCATCGACCAGTTCCTGGAAGACGCCGTGGAGGTGGACGTGGAC
>JAKQWJ010000300.1 GCA_029562045.1 Spirochaetota bacterium
GGGAGATGCTGGAGATGCTGACCCCCAGCCAGCCGTAGCGCACCGTGCCGGAGCTGATCAGGTCCTCCACCGCCCGTTTGACATTGTTGATGGGGATGGCGAAGCCCAGCCCAATGCTCCCGCCGGTGGGAGAGGTTATCCAGGTGTTGATCCCCACCACCTCCCCCGCCAGGTTCACCAGGGCCCCCCCGGAGTTGCCCTGGTTGATGGACGCGTCGGTCTGGATGAAGTCGCTGATGTTCCCCTCCGGGCCTCCCCGCCGGCCCAGGGCGCTGACGATGCCGGTGGTCACCGTGGATTCCAGACCGAAGGGGTTGCCCACCGCCAGGACCCAGTCCCCCACATGGAGGCTGTCCGAGTCTCCCAGCCTGGCCAGTGGGAGGTCCTCCCCGTCGGCCTGGAAGGAGACCACCGCCAGGTCCTTCCGCTCGTCCTTCCCCACCAGTCTGGCCTTGAACTCCCGGCGGTCGTGGAGCTGGACGCTGATCTCCTCGGCGGTCCCCACCACGTGATTGTTGGTGAGGACATAGTACTCCTTCCCCGCCTTCCGCAGCAGGACCCCGGAGCCCAGGCCCCGGCTCCGGAAGCCCCGGTCCCCGGGGGACTCGTCGGGCCGTCCGAAGAAGTAGTAGAACCAGGGCTGCTCCCCCCGCTCGGGGGTCTGTTTCCGGGTCTCCACCACGTTGATCATCACCACCACCGGCATGACCTTCTCCGACACGGAGCGGAAGGAGCCCTGGAGATTCACCAGGCTCTCCGCCGAAACCGTCTCCCCTTCCCGGGGCGCGGCGTCGGGGGCCGGGGACCGGACAAGCCCCCCGGCCCCGGGCCGGGTGGAGCAGGAAAAGACGAGCAGGGCCAGGACAAACCCGAAAACAGCCCCCGCCGCCACGAGACCCGCGGGTACGAGCCTCCGGGGCAGGGAAAACCGGCGAAAATTCATGGTCGATGTCCTCCTCGAGGACCGGGGCTCACCAGCTGGTGAGGACTTCCGTCCGGTCCCGAAAAACGGCAATGGTATGTTCGAAATGGGCGGAGAGCCTCCCGTCGGCGGTGACCACGGTCCACCCGTCCTCCAGAACCTCCACCTCATCCCCTCCGGCGTTGATCATGGGTTCGACGGCCAGCACCATCCCCTCCCGGAGCCGGGGGTTGGGGCCCAGGCCGACGTAGTTGGGGACCTGGGGCTCCTCGTGCAGGGCCAGCCCCACCCCGTGGCCGCAGTAATCCCGCACCACGCCGAAGCCGCTGTCCCGGGCATGGCGGTAGACCGCGGCGGAAATGTCGTGTATCCGGGCGCCGAAGACGGCCTTTTCCACCGCCCGTTCCAGGCATTCCCGGGTCACCCGCATGAGTTTTTCCGCCTCCGGGGAGACTCTCCCCACCGGCAGGGTCAGGGCGGCGTCGCTGAAAAAACCCCGATGCTCCAGCCCGCAGTCGATGCTGACGATGTCCCCCTCGTTCAGCTTCCGTTTGCCGGGGATGCCGTGAATCACCGCTTCGTTCACCGAGACGCATACCGCCGCGGGGTAGCCCTGGTAGCCCAGGAAGGCGGGCCGGGCCCCCAGCTTCCGGCAGGCGGACTGCACGAAGGAGTCGATCTCCCGGGTGGCGATCCCCGGAACGACGATCTCCCGCAGTTCCCCCAGGACCCGGGAAAGAAGGCGGCAGGATTCGCGGATGCCGTCGATTTCGTCGGCCGTCTTGATCCGTATCATGAGAAGGGGAGCATATCACGATTGGGAGAGTCCTTCAAGTTTCCGCAGTTTCCGCAGGGCCTCGGGGTTCTCCGGGTCGGCGGAGAGGATCTCCCGCAGTTCCCTCTGGGCCTGGGAAAACCGCCGCAGGGCGATATGCTCCTCCGCCATCCGGAGGCGGCAGCGGAGGAGGAAACCGGGAATCCGGTCCGCCCCGGGGGTCCGGAAGGCCCGCTCGAAGGCCGCCAGGGCTTTTTCGTGTTCCCCCCGGGCGGAGTCCGCCAGCCCGCAGTTGAAATGCGCCTCCGGCCGGTCGGGATAGGCGTCGGCGATGCGGCGGAAGGCGTCCGCCGCTGCGGCCGCATTCCCTTCCCGGACCTCCAGCAGGGCGCCGTGGGTTTGAGCTTCGAAGCCCCCGGGGGCGGACGCCAGAAGCTGCCGGAGCCCCGCGTCATCGGCCATGGAAAAA
>JAKQWJ010000312.1 GCA_029562045.1 Spirochaetota bacterium
ATGGGAAGTGTCCCCCGAGGAGGATTTATGGAGGCATTCCCGCGCGTCGCCCGGCGGATCTATGAGGAGGCCCGGCAGTCGCAACGTCTCATCGCCGGCCGTTCCCTGGAGGAGCTCAAGCAGATCGCCCTCCGCCAGGAAGGGGTGATCCAGACGCAGTTCGGCTCCGTGGCCGCTGATTCGGAGCCCATGTCCCGTTCCGCCCCCCACACCCGCAACAGTATCGATCATCCCTTCGGGGAAGCCGAAGAGGCCCTAGCGGACCAGGCGGCGGCGGTCTTGAGCCGGGAGCGGGTCATCGCCCTCGATACGATCATCAGCGACAGCCGGGACGGCGTCACGGCCCGTTTCCTCATCCCTGAACCTTATGCCCAGCTCGCCTACGGGCTGAAGCTCCTGTTCGACTATCCGGCGCCCCGGACCGTGGAAGATCCGACCTACACGATCATCTACTTCACCGACGAGGCCTTCGAATTCAACAAGAAGAAAAAACTGGTGGACAAGGACATTGACGTCCGCCTCTGGATGGGGAGCCGCCGGGGGGAACAGGTCAAGATCTGCCGGAACACCATTTATTTAGGGGAAGGAAAGAAGGGGGTTTTCCAGTTCGAAGACTGGCGCGTGAAGGCCATCGATAAGTCGGGGATCTTCCTCCACACCGGCGCCCGGCGGGACTTAGTTTGGGTCTATGATCCCGAGACGGAACGTCCGGAGTTGAAGGAGATCGTCACCGCCATCTCGGGACTCACCGCCACGGGAAAGACAACGACCCTCTGTCGGAAGTTCGCCAAGCTCCCCAGGGAATCTTCGGAGATGATCGGCGACGACGGCGGGACCCTGGCCTTCGACGGCAGCTACGCCGCCTTCGAAGTCGGCGGCCTCTATGTGAAGACCGAGGGCCTCGACGAGAGCCAGCCGGAGATCCTCCGGGCGGCGGAATCAAGGGACGCCTTCCTGGAAAACGTGGCGGTGACGAAGTATCCCTATATCCCCGATTTCCGGGACATCACCAAGACGGGAAACGCCCGGGCCGTGGTCACCCGGGACCATCTGGAGATCGCCGCACCGGGCCTGCGGGCGGACAAGGTCCATTACATCGTCATGCTCACCCGGAACCCCCTGGCCAACGTCATCAGCCGCCTCTCGCCGGAACAGGCGACGATGCAGTTCATTTACGGCGAATCCATCGAGAGCACCGGGGGCAACCCCGATGAGGCGGGAAAGTTCAAGCGGGTGGTCTTCCTCGACCCCTTCCTCACCGGGGACCGCCTGGAACACGCCCTGATCTTTTATGAAATCGTGAAGAGAAACGGTATCCAATGCTATCTGGCCAACACGGGGCATATCGGCCCGGAGGAGTTGAAGGTGACCCTGCGCCAGTCCCTGGCGGCCTACAACGACCTGGTACGGACGCAACTGCGGTTCAGCCGGGAAGGCGATTGCCTGGGTTACCGCTACCCCATCAAGTGCGACCGGGCCAATCTCGACCAGATGAACGCCCATCGCCTCTTCACGGACCGGGAGCTGACGCGACGGCGGGTGGAGGACTTCTTCCGGGGCCGGCGGGCCTTCCTGGAGGAGTTCGAAAGCCGCTACGGCCGGATCCCCGCCCCGATCCGGGAATCCCTCCCCTACGAATAGCAACCGCAATGGGGTCAGGTCTTTAAAATTAGCATTTTTACCGCCGGGGCAAAGAAGCGACGCGCTTTACCACCGCCGGCGCCCCCGGATGCTAAAATTACGAACCGTAAATCAGAGGCACGGATTTTCAGCTCCGGCTCTCTACTCGTCCTCTATTTGTCGGGGAAACCATTGTAGGGATTGACGGCAGGATCACGGAGACAGCGCGGGCAGAAGGCCTTGCTGTCCACATGGCCGCACCCGTAACCCCAGAGATCGAAGGTCCGGCAGGAAACGCAGAGCGGCGCCTGGCAGCCGTCGCAGTAGATCACCGCCGGCAGCTTGCCGCAACAGCCACAGGGCGTTGCTTCGTCGTTGATGACTATCATGGGGGGCTTCCTAACACAGAACAAGGGAGAACACAAGCCAAGACCCGGGGTAATTTCCGTTGCGGCCGGGAGTAAGAACAAGGAGCGATCGATTCCCCTCATATCGTCGGCAATCCGGCCGGGGGTGCTGGCCGTGGTTGCGAAAAGAAAATTTATCCTCATCCTGCTTTTAGCCGGCATGTTCGGAGCCGCCTCCGTTATCTCTACAACCATCCCCACCGCCCACACCGCGGAGGTCCACACATCTGCATTCCCGACACCTGCTTTTTTCCCCGTAACCGCTACGTTGCCGACCTCCGCTGTCTTCCCGGCATCCGGTACGGCCGCGGCCACCTATGCCGCCACAGGCACCGTAACTCCGGCCGCGAATGTCCCGCCGACCGAATACCGTTACCGGGTTGTCCGCGCTTATCCCCACGATCCCGGGGCCTTCACCCAGGGCCTGGCCTGGGTGGACGGGCGACTTTACGAGGGCACGGGCCGGGAGGGAGAATCCTCCCTGCGCCGGGTGGACCTGACAACCGGACGGGTCCTCCAGGAGCGGCGGCTGGACCGACACCATTTCGGGGAAGGGATTACCGTCTGGAAAGACCGGATCATCCAGCTCACCTGGCGCTCCCGGCAGGGTTTCATTTACGACCGGGACTCGTTCCGCCCCCGGGGCGTTTTTCACTATGACCATGAGGGCTGGGGAATCACCCACGACGGTCGGCGGCTCATCGTCAGCGACGGCAGCCCGGTGCTGCGCTTTTATGATCCGGAAACGTTCCGGGAAACGGGGCGGCTTCCGGTCCGGGACGAATACAGCGGCGCCGTGGGCGGGCTCAACGAGCTGGAATACGTCCGGGGGATGATTTACGCCAATCTCTGGCCGACGGACATCATTGCGATCATCGATCCCCGGACGGGACGGCTCCGGGGACGGATCGACCTCTCCGGGCTTCCGGCCGCGGCGACGCCGGCCTCCCGGAGCCGCACCGACGTCCTCAACGGCATCGCCTACGATCCGGCGGGAGATCGCCTCTTTGTCACCGGCAAATACTGGCCCTTGCTTTTTGAGATCAGAATTGTCAAGAAATGAAACGCTCATGACAGCAACCCATCCCCACCTTGATCCTCCCCTTGAAGGGGAGGAAAATTATTAGTGAACAAAATCAGGTGTTAATGAAGTCAAACAGATAGAAACGGATTTTCAGACGATCGCATTTTCAGATGAAAGGGAGGGAAGCGTGAAAAGACTGAACCCGGCGTATGTGGAAGCCGTTCGGGAGACGATCAGCG
>JAKQWJ010000318.1 GCA_029562045.1 Spirochaetota bacterium
CCTCTTCCCCTCCCCCCGGGAGCCGGATGTCCCGGCGGTGAAGCTTCCTCCCGAGGACGAGCTGACCCGGCATATGGAGCCGCAGGAAAGACTCCATTGGGACCGGAACGCCGCCTTTCTGGCCTATCTGCGGAACGAGGAGAACAGACTGTGCCCCGATTTCCCCGTGCAGGACGCCGGGGAGGCCCTTCCGGCGGCGCTGGATGCCTACCTTCGGGCCTGCCGGAGGAAAGGGGCAACCCCGGTGGTTCTCTGCCGCGACAGGGAAAACTTTTCCGAAAGCGCCGGAGGGATGGCGGTGAGGCTCTTCCGGGACCATCTGGAGGGCCGCCGGCTCCAGGTGGTTTTCACCTCTCCGTCTCCCGTTCCCCCCGGCCCTTTTGCATCCATCCCTTACGGAACCTTCCCGTCCCCGCCCCTGGAGAGGGAGGAGTTTCTGGAAATGCACCGGGGGATCGCTTCGGATTCCTTTCCGCCCCGGGGGCTGGCGGGCATCTTCAAACGGTCCCGGGGGCGGGCGGCGGCCCTGTATTACGAACTCGCCGCGGGGGTCGAAACGCCGGAGGACATTCCGGAGGAAAAGGACCTGTCGGGGGAGATCCGCGAATGGGGCGTCCTCCGCCCGCTGGTCCGGTTTCTGCTGAAGCAGGAGCGGGTCCACCGGGAGACGCTCTACGTTCTGGAGGACACCGAGGGGATGCTTCCCCGGGGGAAAATTGAGGAGTTCCTGGAGAAGGTCGGGATAAATCGCGCCCGGAGCCGGGAGATCATCCGCCGCCTGGGGGACTGGGGCCTTCCCGGGGAGGTGAAGGCCCTGCCTTTTCTCGAAAAAGACCCCTCCATACGCCGGGAACTCCTGGACCGGGAAGCCGTCGTCTTTCTCCATGATCTGGGCATGGCCGGCGCCTTCGGGGCGGATGCCCGTCTTCTGCGGTATTTCGTCGAAAAGGGCTCCCCTTCCCGGGCCCTGGATATTTTCCGGCTCCTGGTTTCCGATTTGCTGGATAGGGGAAACACCGCCGAAGCGGCGTCGATTCTGAAAAACGATCCGGTCCCCGACGATGACGGTGACGGGGACTTCATGAGGGATAAACGGAGGATCGTGCTGACCGCCGGCCTGCGGCTGGCCCTGGCAGGGGACGACGCGGACGCCATGGGGGGGATCTGTTCCCGATTGGGGGACCTTCCCTCCGCCGGGCCCCGGGACCCCCTCCACGGGGAGGAGCTCATCCAGCGGGCGATGTGCCTCCTGAAGCTCCGGGACCCGCAGAGCGCCCTCTCCCTCGCCAAGAGAGCGGTGATGATTTTCCAGGAGACCCGGGACAGGCGCGGCTCCGCCCGGGCCAACGGGGCCCTGGGGTCGGCGATGCTCGCAGGCGGTTCTTCATCGGAGGCGGTGGAGTATTTCCGCATCGGGCGGGAGGCCGCGGGGGAACGGCATCCCCGGGAAAGTTATCAGTGCGCCTTGATGGAGGCCATTGCCTGGTTTACCCGGGGGAATTTTTCCCGGGTCCTGGAGATCTGCCCCGGGGTTGCCCGGGCGGCGGAGGGGTTCCGGCAGCTGCGCTGGTCCATGGCGGCGCGGTTCATTCAGGCCCGGGCGAATTTCGAGCTGGGGGAATACGGTGAGGCCGGGAGCCTCCTCAAGGCCCTGGGGGACGAGACACGGCGTCTGGGGCTGGCGGAGGCGGAGCGGATGGTTTCGTCCTGGAGCGGAAGGTGCCTCGCCTTTCAGGGAGACCACCGGGCAGGGCTGGACCTTCTGGACGGCTTTCCGTCCCACCCCGAAGCCCTGTACTTTGCGGCGGAGGCGGAATACTTCCAGGGTGACATCGCCGGGGCCCGGGAGAGGATCGAAGCTTTCCTCCGGATCCCCTACGGGGGCGGCTGCTTCCTGGGGGACGCCTTTCTCTGGAAGGACGGCTTCTATTTCCTGGAAAACCTCGCCGTGGGCCGGGCCCGGGGTTCGGAGGTTCTCCCCCATCTGGGGAAAACATTTTCCGCCTTCCTGTCGGGCCTTTCCCGGGATAATCCCGCGGCCATCGAGGACATGGCCCGCCTGATCATGGACGAAAAGGACTCGAAAAACGACCCCTATAAAATGCTTCATTTTTACTGGTACAGCCGCATCCTGCCGGAAGGCCGCGACCAGGTCTTCGAAGACAGGACCACCGTTCTCGGCCAGGCGGTCCGGCACCTGAAAGCCCGGGCGAGCCGCATCGACGATACCGCCCACAACCATGCGTTCCAGTGGAAGAACGCGTGGAACCGGAAGCTCCTGGAGGAGGCCCGGCGCTCCAATCTGATTTAATCCTCCTCCCGCGGTTCCAGGGCCGGAAGGTCGAAGCCCTCCGGAAGGGGGCAGGGCCTGCCCTCGGAGTTGACCGTGGCCCAGGTGACCTCCGCGTCGGCGACTACGGCGCCGTCTTTCAGCACCACCTGGCGGAAAATTCCGGAGGTCCTGCGGCGTTTTATGGAGGTGGTCTCCACGGTCAGTCTGTCGTAGGTGTAGGCCGGCTGCCGGTAATCGATGCGGATCCGGGCGACGATGAGCCCGTAGCCCTTCCGGGTGAAGGCGCCGTAATCGAAGCCCGAATCCTTCAGGAATTCCATCCGCGCGTATTCCAGGTAGTTCAGATACACCGCGTTGTTGACGTGGTTGTAGCCGTCGCACTCGTAACTCCGAACGGTGAGTTCGCATCGATGGGTCATCCTCGTCCTCCCGATTTTCCGCGGGCGCCGCCTTGACAGGCTTCCGCCGCTTTTGTTATATTTTCCCTGCTTTCGAGCATGGTGGCGTAGCTCAGTCGGTAGAGCAAGCGGCTCATATCCGCTTGGTCAGGGGTTCAAGTCCCTTCGCCACTAATTCCCCGCAGGTCGCAATCAACCCCCCGCACGCGGAACTCCCTCCGGAAGGCCAGGAGTTCCTCCATCGTGCAGGGGATGGCGTTTTTCCCGTAGTCCCGGTCCAGTGTTTTCTCCCCCCGATAGGGGGCGAGGATGTGGCGCTTCGCTCCCCGCAGAATTTCCGCCATGGCGGGGATGTCCCGGGGGTCGAAGATCCCCGGAGCGGCGGTGGTGCGGAACTCGTGGTCCCCGCCTCTGTCGATGATGAGGGCCGCCGACTCCCGGACGGCGGCCGCCAGACCGTCTGCTCCGGGGGCGGCGGCGTCGGTGCTGGCCGCCGGTCCGGCGGGCAGACCGGCCGCTGCATGGGCTTCCGCCGGACAGCGGCCGTTCCGGGGTGGCGCCGAGCCGGGTCCGGCCGCCGGAAGACACGCCGCCGGCCCGGCAAGAAGGCCGTACTTCTCCGGGACGGTTTTCAGGTCCATGGCGATATAATCCGCTTCGATCCGCCCGAGGGCCTCCGGCAGAGTGCCGTTGGTGTCGAGCTTCACCTTGAGCCCCAGATGGCGGATCTCCCGCAGAAACTCGGGCAGTTCGGGGTGCAGAAGGGGCTCCCCGCCGGAGACGCAAACCCCTCCCAGGACATTTTTCCGTCGATGGAGAAAGGCCAGGACCTCCTCCGGGTCCAGAAGCCCCGGAGGTTCCGGCCCCAGAACCAGTTCAGGGTTGTGGCAGTAGGGGCACCGGAGGTTGCAGCCCCGGATGAAGAGGGCCGCCGCCACCTCTGCGGGAAAATCGACAAGGCTGGTCTTGACCAGGCCTATTCTCATCATGCATCCGGCGCCGGGGGAAGCTCAGCGGGCCCCGGCGGACAGCAGACTCTCCTCGACCCACTCGCCGGTCCCGTCCGGAGCCTCCAGCCGGGGATCGAAGGGGAGACGGTGACGGTACTCCTCCTTTTTTCCCTTGTTCCAGTTCCGCAGCGACCGGTAGTAGCCGACGATGCGGGTGTAGACCTCGGTTTCGGTCCCCCGAACCTGGGTCAGCTGTCTTCTCAGATCCGCCAGTTCCTGATCGATGTTTTCCAGTGTGCGCATGTCAGGCTCCCTTCAGAACGGCTTCCCGTTCCTTTTCCAGTTCCCGTATTTTGTGTCCCAGTTCCTCCCGGGTTTCCGCCTCGCAGGTGGGGCAGGTGAAGTGCTCCCCCGGCAGGTAGCCGTGCCTGGGGCAGACCGAGAAGGTGGGGGTGATGGTGAAGTAGGGCAGGTGATAATTCTCGGCGATTTTCCGCACCAGGTTCCGGCAGGACCTCCAGTCCTCCACCGCCTCCCCCAGGAAGGCGTGGAAGACCGTTCCCCCGGTGTAGCGGGTCTGCAGCTCGTCCTGGTGGTCCAGAGCGTCGAAGACGTCCGGGGTGTGGTCCACCGGAAGCTGGCTGGAGTTGGTGTAGTAGGGCTCCTCATCTCCGGAGGTGATGATGTCGGCAAACCTGGCCCTGTCGTGTTTGGCCAGGCGGTAGCTGGTGCTTTCCGCCGGCGTAGCCTCCAGGTTGTACAGGTCTCCGGTGTCTTCCTGATAGGAAACCAGCCGCCGCCGCATGTGGTCCAGGACCTCCACCGCGAAGGTCTTGCCCTCCCGGGAGGTGATGTCCTTTCCCAGGTAGTTCAGGAGGCACTCGTTCATCCCGCAGATGCCGATGGTGGAGAAGTGGTTGTCCAGGTGCCGCAGGTAGCGGCGGGTGTACGGAAACAGCCCCGCCTCCAGCAGCCGGTTTATGACCTTCCTTTTCACCACCAGAGACTCGGAGGCCAGGTCCATCAGCCGGTCCAGCCGGCGGTAGAAATCCACCCGGGACTCCGCCAGATAGCCGATCCGGGGCAGGTTGATGGTGACCACCCCCAGGGACCCGGTGAACTCGTCGGACCCGAAAAGTCCGCCTCCCCGTTTACGAAGTTCCCGTTTGTCCAGCTGGAGCCGGCAGCACATGGACCGCACATCCCCGGGGTTGAGGTCCGAATTGATGAAGTTCTGAAAGTAGGGGGTTCCGTACTTGGCGGTCATCCCGAAGAGGAGCCGGGCGTTTTCGCTCTCCCAGTCGAAGTCCCGGGTGAGGTTGTAGGTGGGGATGGGGTACTGAAAACCCCGGCCGTTGGCGTCCCCCTGGAGCATGATCTGGATGAAGACCCGGTTGATCATGTCCATTTCGGGCTGACAGTCCCGGTAGGTGAAGTCCATGTCCCGGCCCCCCACCCGGGCGGGCAGGTCCGCCAGGTCCGCCGGCACGGTCCAGTCCAGGGTGATGTTGGTGAAGGGGGCCTGGCTTCCCCAGCGGCTGGGGGTGTTGACCCCGAAAACGAAGCTCTGGATGCACTGGGCCACCTCCCCCTCGGAGAGACCGTCCACCTTGACGAAGGGGGCCAGGTAGGTGTCGAAGCTGGAGAAGGCCTGGGCCCCGGCCCACTCGTTCTGCATGATTCCCAGGAAGTTCACGATCTGCTGGATCAGGGTGGACAGATGCCGCGCGGGCCGGGACGTTATCTTGTCCGGCACACCTCCCAGTCCTTCCTCGATGAGCTGGCGCAACGACCAGCCCGCGCAGTATCCCGAAAACATGGACAGATCGTGAATGTGGAAATCCGCGTTCCGGTGGGCCTCCGCCACCGCCTCCGAATAGATGTTCTTCAGCCAGTAGTTGGCGGTTATCGTCCCGGAGTTGTGGAGAATGAGACCTCCCAGTGAATAATTGACATTCGCGTTCTCATTCACCCGCCAGTCCGACCGGGACAGATAACCGTCCATCGTCGAATCGATATCCAGCATCAGCTTCCTGGTGTCCCGGATGACCTCCCGCCGGGCCCGGTACAGAATGTAGGCCTTGGCGATGTCCACCTGCCGGTCCTCGATCAGGACGGTCTCGACGATGTCCTGGATCTCCTCGATGGCCGGCGCGGAGTTGGGGTGCCGTCCCCGGGTGAACTCCAGCAGCTTCTCTTCCACCCGCCGGGTCAGGGTCTCCGCCAGTTCCGGGTCCTCCGTCCCCCGGACCGCCTCCACGGCCTTGGCCACCGCGCCGGTGATTTTATCCCGGTTGTACTTTTCCAGGGTTCCGTTTCGCTTCACCACCAGACGAACCCCGGAAAAAGGCTTGTCGGCGGGGCCGCCGTCGAGCCGCTTCATGCCCGAACCTCCCTCATTCTCATTTTTTTCTCCCGCCGTCGTCCCGGCCGCTCCCCAGGGACTCGATTTCCCGGATGAACTGGCCCACATCCTCGAAGCGCCGGTACACCGAGGCGAATCGGATGTAGGCTACACTGTCCAGGTCGTAGAGCCGGAGCAGGACCATATCCCCGATGTCCCGGGTGGCGATCTCCCGGCTGGACTTGCCTATCATGGCCGCCTGGTCTTCCAGGTCGTTGATCATCTCCTCGATGGTGACCTGGGAGATGTTCCGCTTCTCGCAGGCCCGCTGAATCCCCCGCTCCAGCTTTTCCCGGTCGAAGGGCTCCCGCCGGCCGTCGGCCTTGACCACCATGAGCTGCTTCTCCTCGATCCTCTCGTAGGAGGTGAAGCGGTAGCCGCAGGAGAGACATTCCCGGCGCCGTCGGATGCTTTCTCCGTTGGCGAGACTGCGGGACTCCAGGACCTTGTCTTCCAGCCCGTCACAGTGGGGACAGCGCATTCATCACTCCAGATATAGCGGTTTCATCCCGGCAGAGCCCATTCTATCACGCTATATATCGGGTGGGCAAGCGGAAAGATGAGGTTTTCCCCGCTTTTTCCGACAAGGCCGGAGTCTCCGGAAGGAGCCGCAGTGAAGGAGGCATCGGCGCAGGAGGAGTCCCTTTCAGGCCCTGTCTCTGCGGAACGGGACCTTCTCCGGAAAGCGGGGGCCGCCTGGCCTCCCCGGGCGAGCGGCCCCCGGACGAGCGGCCCCCGGGCGGCCGTGATGAGGCTTCCCGGCAACGACGGGGGCCTCCTCGCCTCCCCGGGCGGGCAGAGTCCGGGCGGTCCGGGCTTGACGCGTTCGGTCCGGCGGGTATGCTTCCGAAAGGACAGTGAATCATGCAACATTCAGGGGTGCCTTCATGCCGATCCTTCTGGCGTCTGCGGCGGCTTTTCTGTACGGGGCATCGGATTTCGCCGGGGGCTTCGCGACCCGCCGCAATTCGGTTTTTTCGGTCATTTTCTTCTCCCAGATCGCCGGACTTCTCACGGCCGTTCTGGCGGGACCCGTGGTGGGGCGTGGTTCCCCTGTCCCGGCGGATCTGGTCTGGGGCCTGGCCGCGGGAGTCTGCGGCGCCGTGGGGATAGGATTCCTGTACCACGGCATCGGCCGGGGAGTGGTGGCGGTGGTGTCTCCCGTCTCGGCCCTGGTCGGCGCACTGGCGCCCATGCTTTTCGGCGTTCTTTCCGGGGACAGCCCTTCTCCGGCGGGATGGATCGGCGCCGGGCTCTGTCTTCCCGGGGCGGTTCTGCTGACCTGGGAGGGACCGGTGTCGAAGCCCCCCACCGGAAGGTCCCGGGACCCGGCGGCGCGGAGGTCCCTGATCCACGGCATCCTGGCCGGCTTGGGCTTCGGCGGTTTCTTCATCGCTGTGTCCCGCTCCGGCGCCGATTCGGGCCTGTGGCCCCTGGCGGCGGCCCGGGGGACCTCCCTGGTTCTGGTGGGGACGTCGGCCCTGCTGCTTCACCGACCCCTGACGGTCCGGAGCGGAACCCGCCGGATAGCGGTTGTCGCGGGACTCTTCGATATGGGAGCCAACATCGCCTTCCTGCTGGCCGCCCGTTCGGGCATGCTGGCGCTGGTTTCGGTGGTGACCGCCCTCTACCCGGGGCCCACGGTTTTTCTTTCCCGGATCTTCCTGGGGCAGCGCCTGGGGCCTCTGAAGGCCGCAGGGGTTTTCCTCGCCGTGGCGGGGACGGCTCTCATCGGCCTGGGATAGACCGGCCGCCGGCGGCGGGGACGGCTCTCATCGGCCTGGGACAGACCGGCCGCCGGCGGCGGGGACCGCCCTCATCGGCCCGGCCCCTGTCCGGCGGAGGCCCGGAGGGACTCCCAGGCGAGGATGGCTTTCTTCCGGGGCGGCCCCTCCCCGAAGTTGCCGAAACCCCCGGACCCCGGGAGGACCCGGTGGCAGGGCACCAGGAACGGGATGGGGTTGGCCCCCACCGCGCCCCCCACCGCCCGGGCAGCCCGGGGAGTGCCCAGCCGCCGGGCCAGGTCTCCGTAGGTCACCGCTTCTCCCCATGGGATGCGCAGCAGGGCCCGCCAGACCCGGAGCTGGAATCCGGTGCCCCGGAGGTGAAGGCGCAGGGGATCCCCGTTCTCCGGGACGGAGCCGCCGCCGGGTGCCGCATGGGGTCGGGGAAGAAAGACCCGCAGCGCCTGGGGGGCCGTCGCGGAGGGGTCGAAGACCACCGGAGCCTCCGGCCGGAGTTTCCGAAGCCATGGGATGATTTCCGCCTCCCCGACCCCCTCCCGGAGAAAGCGGAGCCCGCAGATCCCCCGTCGGGAGAGGGCCACCATGCAGGTTCCGAAGGGGGACGGGTGAAAACCGTAGCGGAGTTCCCCATCCCCGGCGGCCTCCCCCCCGTCGAAGACGGCGACCAGCCCGGGGAGATGCATCTCACCGGGGAGGCTCATCTCCCCGTAGGGGCCGGCGTCTTCCCGCCCCGACGCCGCGAAATCCCCGGAACCTTCCCGAAGCCGCCGGGCCTGGTCCCGGGTGAGCAGCGGGAAGAAAGCCTCCGGTTCCGTCCCCGCCCATCGGAGGATTGCCCGCCGGAAATCGGCATAGGGAACGCCCAGTCCGGCGGCCACGGCGGCGGGGTCCGCCGAGGCGTCGGGGTTCGGAAGAGATTCTTTTTCCAGAAAGAGAACGGCTTTTTCTATCAAGACGTAGTCCCTGGCGGCCTGCGAGAAGTCGGGCTTTTCCATGCCCCCCATTGTAAGGTCCCGGAGAGGGCGGGGCAAGGGGAGGCGGGAGTGGTGAGTAAATAGAGAGGGTACCCCCCGGGCCGGGGCTCCGTCATCGGCGGCAGGCGGCCCCCGCCGCGGAAGGGTCTCCATCGCGCGGAAGGATCCGGACCAGGACGCCGCCGGCGCCGATGCCCGGCGGCGCGGAGACGTCCCCTACCGGATCAGGAAACTGCGAAGCCGCCGGACCAGGCTGATTTTCTGCACCGGGATTTCCAGGCTTTCCCCATGGGGTTCCCGCTCCGCCGTCAGAACCAGGTCGACCCCGTCCCTGCGCAGTTCCCGGGGCCGGACCAGGAAACGGGAGGGGACGCCGTCGGCGGAGTGGAGAAGGATTTCCAGGCCGTCGAAGCCGTCCTCCAGCGCCTGCCGGATGACCAGCACCTTGCCGTTGTAGTCCAGGCCCCGGGCTTCGGCCCTCTCCCTCCGCGCCGGGTCGGGGCGGATCTGCTCCGGCGATATCACCAGGCCCCGGCGGATCCTCTCCCGGATTTCTCCGGCCTGGTCTTCCGGCAGGTCCGCGGCGGAGAGCCTCCGGAGGAGCATCTCCCGGATGGCCCGGGGGTCCGGAGTTCTCCCTGCCCGGGACTCCGTGCCGGGCGGGGGAAGGTCGATCCGGGGGGGTGAAAAGGGCCGGGGGAAGAAAACCCCGCCCGGAAAGAGCGGGGGCGGAACAGGGGCGGGGTTCGCCAGGGCCGGCGGCGGGGACTGTCCGCCGGGGAGAGGATTTTCCCCCTCCCCCCAGAGCCGGGGATTGGGGACCAGACCCTCCGCGCCGCAGGGCAGAAGCATCCGGAAGTCCTGCAGGTCGCCGAGCATCTCCTCGGTCAGAAAAGGCCTTTCCATCAGGCCCTGGGCGGCGAGGCGGCCCAGGAGGATCAGTGTTTTCCGCGTGTATGCCCTCCCGCTCCCCAGGGCGGGCAGGAAGGCCGCCAGCCTTTCCGCCTCCTTCCAGGCGGTCCAGAGATCCTCCTGCCGCCCGCAGCGGACCAGGAGGCAGAGCCGGGCGATTTCCGGAAACCCGGCGAACTCCTTCCACGCCTCGGGATCCGGCTTGCCCCCGCTCCGGGGCATCAGTCCCAGGGCGGCGAGGGCCTGGCTGAGCCGCGGCAGCCGGGAGGAGCGGAAATCCTCCGGAAGTCCCCCGACGGGGGGAAGGGGCGGAAGGCTCTCCGGAGAGGCGGGAAGGGAGGGAAACAGGAGCCCCGGATCGACGACGTCCCGGCTCAGGTCGTCCCACAGATGGGGGTTCGGCAGGAATGTCTCTTTCCCGGACCCGCGATCCAGATAGATCAGCAGCCGATCCCGGAGGTTCAGGAGGGCGAGGGGCAGGGTCCGCTCCTCCGGCTCTCCCTGGAAAAAAATCGCCAGATCTTCCGCGCCGGGGGCGTTCAGGAGACTCACCGCGGTGATGATCCGGGCATCCCGGTGGTCCACCAGACCGATCATGCGCCTGCGGGTTTCGGGACGGCGCAGAAAGACTTCCAGAGCGTCCATGAGCTGGTGCTTGTTGAAGGGGGTGGGGAAATCCCCCAGATAATTTCTGAGGACATCGAAGAAGGGCCCGTCCGGCAGGGTCAGGAAGGAGGATCTCCATCGGGCGGGAGCGGACGCCCCCATCGTCGGGCCGCGGCGAGGATTCACCGATCCGGTCAGCCCGTTCCGAAGATTATGTCGTAGGTGTCCATGGCGATCTGCAGCTCTTCGTTGGTGGGCACCACCAGGACCGCCACCTGGGAATACTCATGGGAGATGATCCCGGGATTGCTTCCCACCTCGACGTTTTTCACCGGGTCCAGGAAAACCTTCAGCGTCTCCAGCCGCTTGCAGATCCGTTCCCGCATCTTCACGTTGTTCTGCCCCACCCCGCCGGTGAAGACCAGAATGTCGAATTTGATGATGTTGGCGGCGTAGGCGCCGATGTACTTCCTGATCCGGTAGGCGTAGACATCCAGGGCCTCCTGGGCGTTCCTGTCTCCGCCGGCGGCGGCCTTTTCGATGTCCCGCATGTCGTTGGAGATGCCCGAGAGTCCCAGCATGCCGCTCTTCTTGTTCAGCAGAGTGTCCAGCTGGTCCGCCGTGTAGCCCCGCTTCATCAGGTACAGCAGCACCGCCGGGTCGATGTCCCCGGACCGGGTTCCCATGACCAGCCCCTCCAGGGGGGTGAACCCCATGGAGGTGTCGATGGATTTCCCCCGGCGGATGGCGGTGATGGACGCCCCGTTGCCCAGGTGACAGGTGATGACATTGGTGTTTTCCTCGGACCTCCTGGTCATCCGCAGGGCCTCGCCGGCCACGTAGCGGTGGCTGGTTCCGTGAAACCCGTAGCGGCGGATCCGGTATTTTTCGTACAGCTCCCGGGGTATGCCGTAGAGGTAGGCGGCGGGGGGCAGGGTCTGATGGAAGGCGGTGTCGAAGACCGCCACCTGGGGCTTGTTTCCCAGAAGGCCGATGGCTTCCCGGATCCCCGTCAGGTTCGGCGGGTTGTGCAGAGGGGCCAGCTCCGAGACCTCGTCGATGGTCCGGATGACATCGTCGTCTATGAGCACCGAGGCGGCGTAGGCCTCCCCGCCGTGGACCACCCGGTGGCCCGCGGCGGCGATCTCGTCCAGGCTGTCCATCATTTTTGCGCCGGGATCGATCAGGGCGTCCCGGACCAGCCCCATGGCGGTCCGGTGGTCGGGGATGAGGGTCTCCTTCTCGTACACGCCGCCGGCGGATTCCTGGCGGATCTTGCCGGGGGCCTTTTCCCCGATCCGCTCCACCAGGCCCTTGCCCAGGCTCCGTCGCTCGGGCATGTCGTAGACCTCGTATTTGAGGGAGGAACTTCCACAGTTGATGACCAGGATCTTTTTCATGACGGGCGCTCTCCTTGACACGGCGGGGGTCCGCTGGGGTAATTGCCCCATTGTACACCCGGTTTTCCGAAATGGGAAAGAGAATCGATGAATCTTTATCCATCATTGCCCGACGGCGGAAAGGAGCGTATACTGGGGGCATGAGCCCCACGAAAACCTTCGTCCTGGACACCAACGTTTTCATCCATCGGCCCGACGCCCTGCTGAGTTTCCGGGATTCGGAAATCGTCATCCCCCTCTGGGTGCTGGAGGAACTGGACAATCTGAAAACCCGCAGCGACGAGAAGGGGAGGAACGCCCGCCACGCGGTCCGTTTTCTCGATCAGGCGGGCAGGAAGGGCCGGCTGAACGAAGGGGTCCGCCTGGAAAACGGGTCGACCGTGTCGGTGGCCCTGACCTACGCCAAGGACGCCCCCATCGATTTTTCCGCCGATTCGCCGGACAACAAGATCATCCTCACCGCCTACGAGCTCCAGCAGCAGCAGGGCAAGACGGTGTTCTTCGTATCCAAGGACATCAACGCCCGGGTCAAGGCCACCTCGCTGGGGATCAAGGCGGTGGATTACGAGAAGCAGAAGGTCAGCATCGACAAGCTGTACCCGGGCTATCTGGAGGCGGAAATTTCCCAGGATGCCTGTGAGGGTCTCCGGGAGACGGGAGCCCTCCCGTGGCAGGACGATCTGTTTCCCAATCAGTTCGTCCTTCTCCGGGTCCGGGGGGGACGGGATTCCCGGGGGGACGCCGGGGAAGCCAGGG
>JAKQWJ010000333.1 GCA_029562045.1 Spirochaetota bacterium
TGTTCCCCCGCCTTGCGGAGGAGGAGTTCCCAGTCTTCGTTGACCATGGCCTGGATCTGGTCGAGGTCCTCCTCGCTCAGATGGCGAAAGCGTCCCTGGAGCTTGAAGTACTCCCGGACGAGATACTCCCGGGGTTTGACGTTGATCGTGTAGTTGACCCCGTTCTCTACCTCGTAGAGGGGGAAGATATTGGTCTGAACGGCCATGCGGGCGATCTTGATGGACATCTCCGAGGGGATCCGCCACCCCGTCGGACAGCTCGCGTAGATGTGCAGGAACCGCGATCCCTTCACCTCCTTGGCCTTTTTCACCTTACGGACCAGATCTTCCGGGTAGGCGATGTTGGCCGTGGCTGCGTAGGGGATGCGGTGGGCCACCAGGGCCTCGACAATGTTCTTCTTCCGCAGCTTCTTCCAGTCCGAGCCGCTGGTCGTGGTGGTCCAGGCCCCGTAGGGGGTGGAGGAACTCCGCTGAATCCCCGTGTTCATGTAGGCCTCGTTGTCGTAGCAGATGTAGATGAAATTCTCGTTTCTTTCCACGGCGCCGCTCAAGGCCTGAAAGCCGATGTCGAAGGTCCCGCCGTCCCCGGCCCAGGTGACCACCGTCGTCTCCTCGTCCCCCCGCATGTCCAGGGCCGCCCGGACTCCGCTGGCGGTGGCGCCCCCGGTCTCGAAGGCGGTGTGGATCACCGGGATCTTCAGGGAGGACTGAGGGAAGGGGCCGGCGATGACGGACCAGCAGCAAGCCGGCAGGACCATGACGGTCTTTTCCCCCAGGGCCTTCAGCATGAAACGCATGGCGATCGTGGCGCCGCATCCCGGACAGCCCACGTGGCCGGAGCACATCAATTCCCTGTCCATGGCTTCAAGTTGCACGCTTCACCTCCTGGAGCCCCACCCAGACGCTTTCCCGCCGGGGCGCTTCACTCCTTTTCACCTCGAAATATATATCGGACAACATTTGCATGGTAATATCCCGCCCGCCCAGACCGGCGATGTAGCCGAAGACCGGCGGATGGCCGGGAGCGTTGCACAGGGCGGCCCGGACCTCCTGGGCGAAGATCCCGCTGGCCCCGAAGGAAAAATTGCGATCCACCACGATGACCTTCCAGGCCTTGCTCAGGGCACGGCGCACGGCTTCCACCGGGAAGGGTCGGAAGAGCTTGATCTTCAGCGCCCCGACCTTTTCGCCCCGGGACCGGAGTTCCTCCAGGGCCAGCCGGGCCGTGCTGGTAACCGTGCCGGAGGTGACGAAGATGATGTCGGCGTCGTCACAGTTGACTTCTTCCACCACGCCGTAACGGCGACCCAGAATCCGGGCGAATTCACCTTCCACCTCATCGAATATGGCCAGGGCGTCTTCCATGGCCAGGGCGATGTCGTGACGCATCTCCAGATAAGCGTTGGGCGTCACCAGGGGGCTCAGGGAGTAGGGATGCTTCGGGTCGAGGATGAAGACCGGATTATAGGGGGGAAGGAAGCGGTCCACCTCCTCCTGTTCCGGGACATCCACCGGTTCGTAGGTATGGGAGAGGAAAAAGGCGTCCAGCACCACCATGGCGGGCAGGTTGACCCTTTCCGCCAGCCGGTAGGCCAGAATCGTGGTGTCCAGGACCTCCTGGGAATCCTCGCAGTAGAGCTGCATCCACCCCGTGTCCCGTTGGGCGAGGCTGTCGGTCTGATCGCTCCAGATGTTCCAGCCCGGAGCAAGGGCGCGGTTGACCTCGCCCATGACGATGGGGAGGCGGGCCCCGGAGGCCCAGTGGAGGAGCTCGTGCATCAGGGCCAGCCCCTGGGAGCAGGTGGCCGTGAAGGTTCGCACGCCGGTGCTCTGGGCGCCGATCAAGGCCGCCATGCAGGAGTGCTCGCTTTCCACCCGGAGATATTTGGCGTTCATCCGGCCGGAGGTGACGTAATCCGATAGGATCTCCACGATATGGGTCTGGGGGGTGATGGGATAGGCGGAAATAACCTGCACCTTGGCCAAACGCACCGCCTCCGCCACGGCTTGGCTGCCTTCGAGGACCTTTTTCATGGTGTTCCCTCCTCATCCAGGGTCATGGCGTTCCGGGGACACTCCACGACGCATAGACCGCACCCTTTGCAGTACTCGTAATCGATGTGCCGGTCCGACATGTCCCGGGACCGCAGGATGGAGACGTCGGGACAGAACAGATAACAGTTGTCGCAGCCGTTGCAGATGCCGCAATTGAAGCACCGGCCGGCCTCCCGCATGGCCGTATGGGCCGATATCTTCAACTCGATTTCGTCGAAGGATGAATGGCGCTCTTCGATGAGGAGCCGGGGCTGGACGACCCGGGGTTCATACTGGAAATAGTCGGCGTTGATCTCTTCATAGGTTACGATATGGGCGTTCCGTTCCCGGCGCGGACCGCCGAGATATATCTCCAGGGAGAGGGAAGGCCCGCCGCCGACCAGACAGGAAGCAAGGCGCTCCCTCATGGACCCGGCACCGTGGCGAAAAAAGACATCCA
>JAKQWJ010000348.1 GCA_029562045.1 Spirochaetota bacterium
GTGGCTTACTTCGATGAAGACGCGGGAAATTTGAAGCTTAAATACTCGGGGAACGCCTGGAACATCAACAATCTGAGCGGCAGCGGAACCTGGAGCGACCTGATGGTGGACGACAGTCCCCTTACGGGCTCCCATGTCTCCATGGCGGTGGGGCAGCGGGGGGGGACCACCTACCTGTACCTGGCCTACCACGACGCGGCGGAGACCTCGC
The DNA here is from genome assembly GCA_029562045.1 of Spirochaetota bacterium. Taxonomy (GTDB): domain Bacteria; phylum Spirochaetota; class Spirochaetia; order DTKZ01; family DTKZ01; genus JAKQWJ01. The sequence continues at coordinate 212 of JAKQWJ010000348.1, forward strand.
TGAAGCTGGCGGAAATAAACTGGACCACCAAGGCCGTCGCCACGGTGGTGGTGGACAACAGGTTCACCGTGGGGACCCGTACCAGGGTCCAGGTGATTGACGGCGTTCCCCATGTGGCCTACTACTCCGATTCCTACAGCGGAACCCGCAACGCCATGCGGCTGGCCTTTCCCGTGGCGGCCAACGGCCGCACGGCGGAAGAGAACATCACCATGCCCGGGGCTGACGCCTACGAGCAGTACACCGGCAACTGGGAAGTGGCCGCCGTGCCCACAGTGACTCCGGCCAAGGGCGGGATCGAGCAGTTCAACCGGGCCCAGCTGGACACCTATACCAACGCCGGGGCGAACCTGCCCGTGGTGGCCTGGCTGGGGGACCGGATCGAATACGCCAAGCTCCAGCCCCCGGCGCCGTGAAAACGGGCGGTTTCTCCATGGCGAAGATGAACCTGCGCCGCGCCGCGCTCCCGGCCGCGGCGCTGGCTCTTGTTCTGGCTCTGGCGGGGGCGGCCCTGCTCCGGCCCCGGCCGGTTTTCCTGGTGGAGGCGGGTTTCGCCCCGGCTCTGCGGGCGGCCGCCGCCGTCCCCGGCGCCCCGGGCTGGACCATCGCGGAGTTCGACCCCCGGACGGGGCCGCCCGCCGGGGGCCGCCGGTACGGTTTCATCATCTCCACCGTAGCGGAGTCGGGGGAAGGTGGCGGGGCGGCGGGAGTGAAATCCTCGGGGGAGAAATCCCCGGAGTCGGGGAAAGATGGCGGGGCGGCGGGGATGACGATGGGCGGCGAAGCGGCGACGGCGGCCGCCCCGGCGGGCCCCCCCCGGGTCCATCGGGACCTGCAGAGGCGGGGCGGCGGGGATTCGGGCTTTCCCCTGGCCCTGGATCCCTGGCTGGTTTTCCGCCGCCACTCCCTGGACCCGCCGACCCGGGAGCGGCTGGAGGCCCGGGGCGGGGCCGGGGGATTCCCTCTTCTTGCCGGCGGCGACCCCGAGGCGGTCCGGGCCTGGGCGGCCCAGGACTTGCAGGAGAGGCCCGGGGTTTTTCCGTCCGCCCCGGAGATCTGGCAGGAGAGGATGCGGCTCCTTCCCCGGGACGGCCGCTTCCAGCGGGGGGCCCTGACCTACACCTGGGAGGATGTCTGGCCCCGGCTTTTCGGGCCCGAGTCCGCCTGGGTCTACGCCCCCCTGAGCCGGCTGCAGGCCCTTCCGGGGAGCCGGACGAGCCTTCTGGAGGGACGGCGCTTTCCCGACCGGCAGGGATGGAACGAATACGGGATCCAGGCCCGAATCCTCTGGGCCCTGCCCCTGGGGGGCAGGACCGGCCGGAGGGATGTTCAGGCCGCCGCCGAATGGCTCCGGCGGGCCGATACCCAGACCCTCATCGCCGGAGCCCTGAAATGGGCCCCCGCCCACGGGGCGGCCAGGCCCGTCAACCCTCTGGCCCTGGCGGCCCAGAGGGAATGGCTGGGAAGTTCTTACGTGTGGGAGGCCCGCTGATATGCGAACCGGAACCGATAAAGTGACACAACCCCGACGGCGGGGAAAAAGCCTCGACTTCGCCGCCTCCCTTCTGCTGGCGGCGGTGATGATTCAGCCCCTCTACGCCCGGGGCACCCCCGAGGAGAGCTGGAAGGAGGCGGCGGGAAACGAGGTCTGGCGCCATGAATTCGACCTCACCGGCGCCAAGCCGGGGACCCACAACATCATCATCCGGGCCCGGGACGCGGCGGGAAACGAGGCCCTGGAAGGCCCCTACAACATCCGCATCGACCCCTCGGCGGGCCTCCCGGCGGCCCGGATCGTGTACCCCGAAAAGGACACGGTCCTGCGCCGGGATGTCCACATCATCGGGGTGGCGGGAGGCCGTCTGGGAGTGGGGCGGGTGGAACTGAAGCTGGACGGCGGGGAGTACCGGGCCGCCGAGGGAACCGAATACTGGAGCGCCCTCATCGACGGCTCCTCCATCTCCGACGGGCGGCACACCGTGACGGCCAAGGCCCTGGATCCCCGGGGCGGTGCGGGAAAGGAGACCTCCGTTTCCTTCATCCTGGACCGGCAGCCTCCGACGGTGGAAATCACCTCCCACGATTCCGGCGCCCTGATCAGCGGAAATGTGGAAATGACCGGACGGGCCGACGACGCCAACGGCATCGCAAAAATCGAACTCAGCGCCGACGGCGGTGAAACCTTCCGGGAACTGAAGCTCCGATCCACCAAGGGGAAGACCGAGGTGACCTTCTCCTTTCCGGTCCAGAGCCGCCGGATCGAGGACGGGCCCACCATCTACCGCATCCGGGCCACCGACGGGACCGGGGCGGCGTCCGTAACCCCTTTCCTGTTTTTCGTGGACAACCAGCCCCCCCAGCTGGAAATTCTGTCCCCCCAGGAGGATGCCCTGGTCTGCGGCGCCTTCCGGGTTACCGGGACGATGCGGGATGTGGTGGGAGTCAGGAGTCTGGCCGTTGAGTTCAACAAACAGACCCGGGACATCGAGGTGCGTCCCGGGGACCCGTACTGGACGGCCGACCTCAATCTGACGCCGGGAATGGGGCGCACCGTGGAGGCGGTGTTCACCGCGGTGGACAGAAGCGGGAACAGGACGGTGGTGAAACGCCGATTCCGGAACAACATGGCGGCGGCTTCCCCGACGGTGGAACTCCTCTTTCCCGGCGAGGCCGTGCTGGCGGCATTTCCCCCCGACGGGGCGGTTTTCGGCCGGGTGGCGGGGGGTCTGGGCGTGGAGACCATCCGGGTGGAAGGGGGGAAGACCTACCCGGCGAAGCCGGGGTTCCGGATCCCCACCTTCGATATCGGTCAGGGAAGGACGGACCTGCGGATACAGGCCCTGAACGCCGACGGATCGGCGGGGGAGGCCCTGCGGGTCCGGGTGGCCCGGCCCCCCGTGCCGCCCCCCCCGGCGCCTCTCCCCGATCCATCCCGGATCATCGTGGAGACGCCCGCGGCCTATGGTTATTTCAGGGATTCCATTCCCCTCTCCGGACACGTGGAAGACGCCGACGGCGGACGCCTGGAGTACCGGCTGGGTCCCGGAGAACCCTGGCGGGAAATTCCTCTGGGCGCAGGAGGGGCCTTTTCCGTGACGGCGGCCCTGGACGGCATGTCCGACGGTCCTGTCCATCTGGAACTCCGCACCGTCTCCTCCTGGGGGGCGGAGAATTACCCTCTGTACCACCCGGTGAACAAGCATGGGACCCCTCCGGAGATCCTGATTGCCTCGCCCCGGCAGGGAGACGAGGTCAACGGCAGCATCACCGTGTCGGGTCTGGTCTCCTCCGCTGCGCCGGTGGCGGAAATCTTCTACACCCTGGACGGAAAAACCCGCACCCCTCTGGAAAAGGTTCCCTGCTTCGCCGGGGCCTTCTTTTCCTTTCTGACGGACTTCACCGCCCTGGCCAAGGCGAAGGGAAGCCTGGTGATCCATGCGGTGGATGGGGCGGGAAACACCGCCACGGTGAAACCGGAGGTCCGGGTGGACAGCCGGGGGGACCTTCCCACGGTGCAGCTTCACCTGCCCGCCGACGGGGATGTGATCACCGGAGACTTCGTCATCTCCGGCATGGCCTTCGACGACGACGGGGTGGCGGCGGTTCATTACCGGATCGACAAGGGGGAGTATCGAAAGGTCGCGGCGGAGCAAAGTTTCCGCATCGAGGTCCCCCTCTCGGAGGTCAGGAGCGGGGAGCGCAGGATCGAGGTCTACGGCGAAG
>JAKQWJ010000042.1 GCA_029562045.1 Spirochaetota bacterium
AAAAAGGCGGCGCACCTTCCGACGCAGTCCCCGCTGAGGTTCATGTAGGTCTGGGGCATTATCAGAACGACCTTATCGGAGGAGGCCGAAGCCCCCGGCGTGAACTGGGCGCAGCGTCCCTTGAACTTGTCCTGCCACGAAGCCCCCGGGGCCAGCCGCTCCAGCAGGAGCCAGGGGGCGTTGTGCCGGGTGCCTTCGTACTCTCTCCCGGGATTTCCCAGGAAGGCGGCGAGTTTTATCATGGTGTCACTATACCGATGGAAGGAAAAAAAAACAGCGGCCCTCCTTGCCCCGGAAGCGAAAAAGACCGATTATAAGAGGCGGGAGGGGCTTTCATGGGAACCGAAAAGTACCGGCTGCTTACCCGCAGCGATTTCGACGGTCTGGCCTGCGCGGTTCTTTTCCGGGAGATGGATCTCATCGACGAGATCAAATTCGTCCATCCCCGGGACATGCAGGCGGGGAACATCGCCGTTTCCTCCCACGACATTTCCGCCAACCTTCCCTGGGTGGCGGGCATCCATCTGGCCTTCGATCATCACGAAAGCGAGGTCCTTCGGGGGAACGGGGCGGGGAACGGGCCGAGTCACATCATAAATCCCCGGGCCCTCTCGGCGGCCCGGGTGGTCTACGATCACTACGGCGGCGGGAAGAGGTTTCCGGAACACTTCGCCGAGCTGGTGCAGGCGGCGGACAAGATCGATTCCGCCGACTACGACCGGCAGGAGATCCTGCATCCCCGCGGCTGGACGCTCCTGGGCTTCATAACCGATTCCCGGACCGGTTTCGGCAGGTTCAGGACTTTCAGAATTTCCAATTACGATCTGATGATGGATCTCATCGACCATTGCCGCACCAGAACCATCGACGAGATTCTCGTCCTGCCGGACGTGCTGGAGAGGATCGAACTCTATCGGCGGCATGCCGAGCCCAGCCGGCGTCAGATCGAGGAATCGTCCCGGGTGGAGGGGAACGTTCTGGTCACCGATCTGCGGGGGGCGGAGACGATTTACGTGGGAAACCGCTTTCTCCGCTATGCCCTGTACCCCCAGACCAATATCAGCGTCCAGGTCATGTGGGGGCTCCACCGCCAGAATACGGTCATAACCCTGGGCAAATCGATTTTCAACAAAACCTCCGGGGTGAACATCGGCGCGGTGATGCTGGAGTACGGAGGCGGGGGGCACGAGAACGCCGGCACCTGCCAGGTGGAGAACGAACAGGCCGACCGGGTCCTGGCCGCAGTGGTTTCCCGGATCCGGGAAGACTGACCGGGCCCATCCCGCCGGCAACGGGTCGTCGTCTTCCCGCACTTCCGCCGGACACCCTTCGGCGCCGCCTGCCCGCCACAGACGGCCACAGGTCGGCGTCTGCCCGCGCCGCCGGACACCCTTCGACGCCGCCTGCCCGCCCCCGGCCCTGCCATGCCCCCGGTCGCCCGCTCCGCCGTCCTTGACCAAGGAGGGGGAAAAAATTTACTCTGAACCCCTGCCATGACATCTTTTCACAAAGAAATCGAAAGGCGGCTGACCTTCGCGATAATCAGCCACCCCGACGCGGGGAAGACCACCATAACCGAAAAACTGCTGCTCTTCGGCGGAGCCATCCATGTGGCGGGGGCGGTGAAATCCAAAAAGAACACCCGGAAGACCACCTCCGATTTCATGGAGATGGAGCAGGCCCGGGGGATTTCCATCTCCACCTCCGTCATGGGCTTCGAATACCGGGGACGGAAGATCAACCTGCTGGACACCCCGGGGCACGCGGACTTCTCCGAGGACACCTACCGGACCCTGACGGCGGTGGACAGCGCCCTGATGGTGATAGATTCCGTCAAGGGGGTGGAGGAGAGGACCCGGAAACTCTGCGAAATCTGCGCCATGAGGAAAACCCCCATCATCACCTTCATCAACAAGCTGGACCGGGAGGGCCGGGAGCCGGTGGACCTGCTGGACCAGGTGGAGGAGGAGCTGGGGGTTGCGGTGTGCCCCATGAGCTGGCCCGTGGGGCGGGGCCGGGAGTTCCGGGGAGTGTACAGCGTCCCCGAAAAGAGGCTCGTCTTTTTCGATCCCCACGGCCGGCAGGGGGGGGAAGGCAGCGTCGAAATTAGCGGCCTGGAGGACCCTCTGCTGGACCGGATGGCGGGCTCGTCGGCGGCGAGGCTCCGGGAGGAGATCGCGCTGGTCCAGGGGGTCTATCCTCCCTTCGACCGGAAGGCCTACCTGGAGGGAAAGCTGACGCCGGTGTTTTTCGGCAGCGCCCTGAACAACTTCGGGGTCCGGGAACTTCTGGACTGCTTCGTGGATATCGCGCCTCCGCCCCTTCCTCGGCCCCTGGAGGGGGGCTCGGAGATCTCCCCCTACGCCGAAAAGTTCTCCGGACTGGTTTTCAAAATCCACGCCAATCTGGACCCCCGGCACCGGGACAGGATCGCCTTTATGAGGGTGTGCTCCGGCGTTTTCGAGAGGAACAAGACCTACTATCACGTTCGGTCCAGCAAACCCTACAAGACCTCCAACCCCACGGCCTTCATGGCCCAGGACAGGACCATCATCGACCAGGCCTTTCCGGGGGACATCGTGGGCCTCCACGACACGGGGACCTTCAAGATCGGAGACGCGGTGACCGAGGGGGAGGAGCTGAAGTTCACCGGAATTCCCAGCTTCGCCCCCCAGATATTCAAGACCGTATTCAACCTGGACCCCCTGAAGTCCAAGCAGCTGGACCGGGGCCTGGACCAGCTGGCGGAGGAGGGGGTGGTGCAGCTTTTCACCCGGCTGGGGTCCAACGAAAAGCTCGTGGGGGTCGTGGGGGTGCTGCAGTTCGATGTTCTGCGCTACCGGATCGAACACGAGTACAAGGCTCTCTGCCGTTTCGAACCCAGCGACTACACCACCGCCTGCTGGATCACATGGGAGGACCGGAAGGCTCTGGACGACTTCGTCCGCCGCCACGAACCGAAGCTCTGCCGCGACCGGGAAGGGCGTCTGGTTTTCCTGGCCCGGAACCGCTGGATGATCGACCGCACCATGGAAGCGGAAAAGGGAATCCGGCACTTCTTCACCTCCGACTACTGAACCGGAGTCAGAAGAGAAAGAGAAAGGCCACCCCGGCGACGGCGATGAGCGCCCCCGCCGCCTCCCTGACGCTGACCTTTTCCTTGAACAGAAACATGGAAAAAGGGATGATCAGAACCGGAACGATGGCCATGATGGTGGAGGCGACCCCGGTTCCGGTGCGCTGGATGGCGTACATCGACAGGGAAACCCCCAGAAAAGGCCCGAAAAAGGATCCCAGCAGGATGCGCTTCATCGCCTTCCCGTCCCGCAGCGCGGCGGCCACTCTGTCCCCCCGCCGGAGGTAGAGGATTACCGCCGCAAAACCCAGAATCCCCGCCACGCAGCGGATCTGGGTGGCGGCGAAGGCGTTGTAGTTCCCCGCGCCGTGCTTGCCGAGGATAAGCCCCATGGCCTGACCCAGGGCCCCGCCGAAGGCAAGGAGCACTCCCCGGAGGGGGTGGGAAAAACGGATTCCCCCGCCGGAATCCCCGCCCCTCTTCCGGAGGATCACCAGAGCGATGCCGGACAGGGTGATCCCCATTCCCACGAAGCCCGCGGGGCTCATGACCTCCCCCAGGAAAAGCCGGCCCATGAGGGCCGTCAGCGGGGGGACGCCGGCGTAGATGAGCATGGATATCCGCGCGCCGATTTCGATATAGGCCCGGAAAAGCAGAAGGTCCCCGACGACGAAACCCAGAAGCCCCGAGAGGCTCAACCAGAGCCACATGTCGGGGGTGGCGTCCAGCGGGAAGAACATACCCCGGGAAAAGAGGCTGAAGAGACCGATGAACAGAAAGCCCAGGGTTATCCGGATCAGGTTGAGGGGGAGTGTCCCCACCCGTTTGCCCGCGTATTCGAAACTCAAGGAGGTGATGGTCCAGGAGATGGCGGTCATGAGGGCCGCCAGCTCTCCGATTCGGGAAAATTCCATGGTTGCCCGGCCTTTTATTCGGGGAGCCTTTTCTATACCACCTGTCCCGCGTCCACGACCAGGACCTGTCCGGTGATGCTGTCGTTCTTCGCCAGGGCGAGGTACATGGCGGCGCATTCCTCCACGTCGGCGGTTTTTTTCAGAAGAGTCTGGCTCGTCATCGCTTTCACGTGCTCGTCGCTGAAACCCGCGGCCCATCGGGTCAGCAGGAGCCCCGGCGCGACCCCGTTGACCCTGATCTCCGGAGCCAGCGCCACGGCCAGGCACTTGGTCAGGTGTATCTGGGCCGCCTTGGACACCGCGTAGGCGATGCTGCTTCCGGTGGGCCGCATTCCGGCGATGGAAACGGTGTTGATGATATGCCCGCCGCCGTTCTTCTTCATGATGACCGCCGCCGCCCGGGAGGTGAAAAAACAGGAGAGGGAGTTGGTCCGGTAGAGCCGCAGAAAATCCTCCTCGTCCAGGCCGTCCAGGTCCCTGAAAGGCACGAACCTGGTGGTTCCCGCGTTGTTGACCAGGATGTCCAGGCGGCCGAAGGCCTTCTCCGTTTCGGCCACCATTCTCACCGCGTCCTCGGGGATGGACACATCGGCCTGGATCGTGCGGGCCCCGACCCCCAGGGCTTCCGCGTCCCGGGCGGTCTTTTCCGCGTCCTCCCGGGACCGGGAATAATTGACGGCCACGTTCACGCCCTCCCGGGCGAGAAGCAGGGTGACCGAGCGGCCCAGGCCGGTTCCGCCACCGGTGATCAGGGCTGTCTTTCCTTTCAGTTCCATGGGGGTCTCCTTTTTACAGAATGAATTTTTCCCGAGCCGATGGCATGGACCCGTCGATGCTCCGGTTCTGCCCGGGCATCCCGCTCAGGGGGCTGATGGCCGTGTCGGCCTCTCCGGCGGCGTTCATGGCCGGCAGGTTGGTCCGGGGCGCGCGGTGGACTGGACGGCCGGACTCGCCTCCGGCGGAGCGTCCGGGTCCCGGGAGATCCGGGTGGTGGAAACGAATGACCCGGATACCCGCGTGCCGCCCCAGGGGGAGGCTCCCGGCGCGAGGTCCATGGAGGCGCCGTTTGCCGGAAAACCCCTCTTTCATGCCGCATTCTCCAATGCCGATGGTCAGGATCTGGGCGTTCAGAATAGAGAATGACCGCCGGGGCGTCAATGGGTGGAGCCGGGGCCGCTGACCGTGGGGACTTTACTTCCCCGGCAAAAGCCGTACAATAACCTCCCGGCGGGGGAGGTGACGATGAAAAAGAACTGGAAAACCCTGGAACCCGGGGAATTGGGGGACAATGTCTTCGATCTCGTCGGGAGGACCTGGATGCTGATAACCGCCGGATCCCCCGGAGCTTACAATACGATGACCGCCTCCTGGGGCTGTCTGGGGGTCTTGTGGCGGCGCCCCGTGGCGGTCTGCTTTGTCCGGCCCACCCGCCACACCTTCGGTTTCATCGACGCCGCGGCGAATTTCACCCTTTCCTTTTTCCCCGAAAGCTGCAGGGAGATCCTGGATTTCTGCGGTTCCCATTCCGGGCGGGACACGGACAAGGCGGCGGCCACGGGACTCCGGCCGGAGGAGATGGAGGGCGGGACGGTGAGCTTCGAACAGGCCCGGCTGGCGCTGGTCTGCCGGAAACTGTACAGCCAGGATTTCGATCCCCGGCTTTTTCTGGACCCGGAGATCGAGGACCTGTACCCGAACAAGGACTATCATCGGGTTTTTATCGGTGAGATAACCCGGTGTCTCAGGAGGGAGGAATGAGCATCCATCTGGCGGCAAAACCCGGGGACGTGGCGGAAACCGTCCTTCTTCCGGGAGACCCGCTGCGGGCCCGGTTCGTGGCGGAAAATTTTCTGGAGGACCCGGTGTGCTACAGCCAGGTACGGGGCATGCTGGGCTACACCGGCCGGCATAAAGGCCGCCGGGTTTCGGTCCAGGGCACGGGGATGGGGATGCCCTCCCACGCGATCTATGTCCATGAGCTTATCAATTTTTACGGCGCCCGGAGGCTGATCCGGATCGGCAGCTGCGGCTCCCTGCAGAAGGATCTCCCCCTCCGGGGCCTGGTCCTGGCCATGAGCGCCTCCACCGACTCCAACATGAACCGCCTGCGCTTCGGCGGCAGGGATTTCGCCCCCACCGCGGATTTCGGCCTCCTGACCCGGGCGGCGGAGGCGGCGAAGAATCTGGGAGTTCCGGTGCGGGCGGGGGCTGTTCTCTCCAGCGACACGTTCTACGACGATGACCCCGGGAGCTGGAAGCTCTGGGCGGCCTACGGGGTCCTGGCGGTGGAGATGGAAACCGCCGGCCTCTACACCCTGGCGGCGAAGTATCAGGTCCCCGCCCTGTCCATCCTGACGGTGAGCGACCACATCCCCGACGGGACGGCCCTGTCGGCGGAGGACCGGGAGTCATCCTTCCGGGACATGGTGAAGGTGGCGCTGGAGCTGGCGGGGTAGAAGGCCGCCCGGGCGGCCGGGGTCGGCGGATCGGGTCGGGGTCAGGGTCGGGGCCGAGATCCGGATCGGGGTCCGGGTCGGCGGATCGGAATCCGGGCCGAGGTCCGAACCCCCGGGCCGGCGCTATTCCGGGGACGCCCGGCCGTCCGCCACCGGGACTCCCCAGGCCTTCATGCGGCTCACGATGAAATCCACCACCTGCTGGTGCTCCGTCCTTCCCCGACCCGAGACCTGCAGAGGGGAGCCGAACTCGAAACGGATGGGCTCCCGGATCCGCAGGGGGCCGAAACCGCGGAGGATGACCCCGTTGGACCAGAAATCGGTCTTCAGGGCCACGGGGATGACCGCGGCCCCCGAACGGGCGGCGAGTTTGATGCCCAGACTGTTGAACTTCCCGGGGTCGAAGGTGTATTGCCGGGTGCTCTGGGGGAAGATGATGATGGACCGCCCCCGGGCTATCTTTTCCGAGCCCTGGGTGAGAACGTCCGTCAGGTCTTTCCGGGCGTCCCGACGGCTCACGGCGATGGGTTCCACCGCCCGCATGACGGGACCGAAGACAGGACCCCGGACGAGCTTCTCCTTGACCACGAAGGACGCCGGTTTTATCGGCACGATGAAAGCGGGAAGGACAAGGGTTTCCAGGGTGCTCATGTGGTTTCCGATGAAGACCACGGGCCCCCGGGCCTCCCGTATCCTGTCCAGACCCTCCACGTGAAAGAGGCCCCCGCAGCCCTCCACATCCCGGATGATCTCCCGGGAGGAGGCGGCGAAGGCCTCGTTGTCGTACCGGCCCGCCTCCGCCAGGGCCCTGGCCTGGAGGACGGTGCGGAAGAACCGCGGGTACAGGTTCCAGCGGGTCCAGAACAGGAGACGGTGGGAAGGGTACAGCCTTCCGGTGTCGGGAGTGTGGTAACTGTTTCCGGGGAAGAAGTCCGTCATAACGAAGGCTCCGTCAGAGTTTGTCGATGAGCATGGAACATTTTCCCGACGGTATCGGGAGGGTTTTCTTCTTTTTGCCCAGGATATCGATGGTGAAGTAGTACAGTTTTTCCGATTCCAGCCGGATCTCCCAGCCCCGCCCGCTCTTGTTGCTGAGGATGGTGATGAAATTGCGTTTCAGGGAGAGGTTTTCGATTCCCATGATTTCCAGAGTCGGGATGATCCAGTCCACGGTTTTTTTCGGCAGGCTGATGTAGAGCCCCACCACGTTTTCGATCATGAGGGCTATGGTGGACAGGGCGCTGTAGGTGAGGAACTGGGGCCGGGGAAAGCCCTCTTTGCCGGGCCACCGGGCCTGACCTTCCCCCCGGGGGGCGTAGGCCTCCCATAGGCTGCCCTTTTCCTTTCCCTCCGGGTGGAGGGTGTCCAGCATGTAGTAGAGGTGGCGGATGGCGCTGGACCGGGCCAGATCGAAGGCGCCGTATTTTTCCAGCCCCTTGATCACCATGAACACGAAGGGGGGGTAAACGGAACCGCGGAAACCCATTCCCGTTTTTTCGAACCCCGGCTCGTCGGCGGCGAGGGTCGGAAAGGGGTGCTCGGTGCCGAAGGTGTCGGGGTTTTTCAGGTGCTGCTGCAGCCTGTCCGCCTTGGCCTCGTTGGGCAGCTCCGCCAGAAGAGGCCAGAAGGAGGCGATGGTTTTTACCCGGAGCTGCCGCTGCTCCTTGTCCAGGTCGAAGTACAGCCCATCCTCGTCGCTCCACATGAGGCTGTTGATCCGGGTTTTCAGCGAAAAGTAATGCTTCTTGTATTTGAAGCTCACTTCCTTGTCGTTCAGGATGTCTCCCAGCTCGGACATGTACAGGGCGTTCAGGGCCATCTGGGAGTTGAAATCCACCAGATAGACGGCGCCTTTCCGGGGGGCGTTGTCCATTTTTGTGGCCGCCGTGGGGACCTCGTAGAGGCCGTTGCCCCGGCGGAACCTGGTTTCGATCCAGGAAAAATACTTTTCCAGAACCGGCATGACCTCCTTGATGCGTTTCTTGTTGCCGATCTTGTGGTACATGTTGTATTCCGCCCAGGCGAAGAGGGGCGGGTTGAGGCCCTCCGGGTTGTCCCGGGAAAAGTGGGGGGCGCCGTCGGCGACGGCGTAATCCCCGCGGATCGCCCCGGATGGTTCCTGCCTTTCGTAGAAATTGTCCAACTGGGGGGCGGCGGGATAATTCCGGTTGGAATAGACCAGAAAAAAAGTGGACATGATGGATTCGAACTGATTTATCGTCCTGTTCTGGGCATAATTGAAAAACTGTTTCTGGAAACCGTTTTCCGTGGTGCCCTTCTGCCAGAAATCCTGCAGCATGGCCCAGGTTTGATCGTACAAATCGACGAAGTCCTGATCGTAAAAATGTATCGTGGGAAAGTCTTTTTTCGTCACCCCATACCTCGGAAGGTGAAAAGAGAGGAATGAATGAGCGCCGGTTTCTGAAAGAGAGGCTTGATCATATACTCCGATTTCCGCCCTTTTCCGCCGACCGATCTGAGGGGCGGTCTTTTAGAACGATCTATCTGCTCCTTCGCGTACGAACAAAAAACCGAATCAGTCTAACAATACATTGATTTATTTGGAATGTCAAACAAAACATCTGCTTTACTCGCAAAAGATTATCGGACCCGGGAACCGGGACGGGGCGGCGGTTCCGTCCCGGGCGCCCCCCGTCACCGGGGAGGGAGGGGCCGCCGGACTCCGGCGGGAAGCGCCCTGCCCGGAGCATCCCGAAATCCCGCCGGCACACCCTGCGGAATCGCGGGGCCCCTTTTGGGGCCGGTGTGGCCTGAGGAGACCGCAAAACCCGCCGGCCTTGACATCCCGAAGGGGGAATGCAATAGTTTTCGGGACATGGATGTATCGGAGTTGATGGTCCTCGCCGGTCTCGCGGGCATCGAGCCCGCCGCCGAAGAACGGGAAAAGCTGGCGGAGACGCTGGGGAGGATGCTGGAACGCCTGTCCGACATGGCGGACTCCGGTCTCTCCGGGGGGTTCCGGGGGGGCGAGGCCCCCGGGGGGGAGCGCCGTACCCCGGCGGAGGAACTCTCCGGAGAGGCCTCCGCCGCCCCGGCGGCGGGCAGGCTCCGGGCGGACACCGCCGTTCTCTTTGCGGATCCCGACGCTCTTCTGAAGAACGCCCCGGAGCGGGAGGGCCGGTTCATCGTCATTCCGAACATTCTGTAATCCAGTTCCGATGCGCCCGGGGGGGCCGGGTGCGGCATGCGGCTGATCATGGGAAAACCGGAAAAAGGTAAACCATACCACATCTACGTGGAAGAAACGGAGAAACGGATCGGCGCTTTCCGGGAATTCGATCCCGCCAGACTCCGGGGGGAGAGCGCCGGGGAGGGGCCCCTGTCGGGTCTTCCCCTGGCCGTTCAGGAGAACATCGCCGTCCGGGGCTTCCGCCAGGGGTGCGGTTCCCGGATGCTGGAAGGCTTCGTTTCCCCCGTCACCGCCACGGCGGTGCGGCGGCTCCAGGACAGGGGCGCCGTTGTGGCGGGCACGACGAAAATGGAGGAGTTCGGCCTCCTCCGGCTCTTTCCCGATGGCGTCTCGGGGAAGGAGGGCGGCCCGGAACGGGAGAACCCGCCTGGAGGGGCCTGCAGCCCCCGGGATGACGATCATCCCGTCGGGGGGGCCGCCTCGGCGGTGGCGGCGGGGATGGCGGCCGTCGCCCTGGCTTCCGACGGGGAGGGGGAGGTCCGTCGGGATGCGGCAGCCTGCGGCGTGTATGGATTGAGACCCAGCTGGGGAGTGGTGTCCCGCCGGGGTCTTGCTTCGGTCTCTCCTTCACTGGAAACAGTGGGTGTTGTAGCCGGGACCGCCGCCCGGGTCCGGGAAGTGTTTCGGATAATACGGGGGAGGGACGACGGCGATCCCTGTTCCCGGGACCATCCTGCGGATGCGGGGCCCGGAGGCCGACGGATCGGCACTTACCGCATCAGCATCGAACCTTCCGGGGAGGAGGCGTGGAGGGCAGCGCTGGACAGCCTCGGGAGGAGGGGTTTCTCGGTGCGGGAGGCCCCGCCGCCGATGATGGAACACTGGGTTCCGGTGTACCAGGCCCTGGCGGCGGCGGAGACCGCATCGAGCCTGGCCCGGTTCGACGGGGTGCGGTTCGGACGACGGTCCGGGGGGGCGGAGGACCCGGAGAGCCTGGTCCGGCGGGCCCGGGGCGAAGGCTTCGGCATCGAGGTGAAGCTCCGGATACTGTTGGGGACCCACATTCTGCGGCCTCCCTGGCGGGAACTCTTCCATGATCGGGCTGTTTCGCAGAGGGCGGCGATCCGACGGGCCTTCGACGAGTATTTCGGGGAGGTGGACATGGTTCTCCTGCCCGTTTCTCCCCCCTCCGCGCTCGGGGGCCGGGATGGTGACGACCATCTGCCGGGCTGGAGAAATAAAGACCGCTTCAACCTGGCCGCGGCCCTGGCGGGCCTTCCGGCCTTGAGTTTTCCCGTCACCACCGGAGGCGGCCGCCCGGTGGGCCTGCAGCTGATGGGACCTCCCTTCGGGGAGGAGAGACTCTTCGAGGCGGCGGAGGCCCTGGCGGAGGATTTTCCCCCGGCCTCACCTCCGGGCCTTGGCCGGGATTGGAGGTAGATGATGTTCCGGCCCCGCATCGGACTGGAGATTCACATCCGGCTCCTGACCTCCTCCAAGGTCTTCTGCCCCTGCCCCGTGAGGTACGGGGACGAACCCAACAGCCTCGTCTGCCCCGTCTGCCTGGGTTACCCCGGGAGCCTGCCGGTCCTGAACGGTGAGGCTCTCCGGATGGCCTGCCTCCTCGCTCATGCCTTGAACTGCAGCATCGCCCCGGACCTGCGGTTCGACAGGAAGCATTATTTCTATCCCGACATGCCGAAGAACTACCAGATCACCCAGGTCTCCGCTCCCCTGGGCAGGGACGGGAGCCTGGAACTGGAAACAGGGGGCGGGAAAACCGTTTCCATCCGGCAGCTGCACCTGGAGGAGGACGCGGGCAAGATGATCCACAGGGGGAACCGGACCCTCCTGGATTACAACCGCGCCGGCTCTCCCCTGGTGGAAATCGTCACCGCCCCGGAGCTGGAAACCGGGGAGGAGGCGGAGCTTCTGTTGCGGAGCCTGCGGCGGATAGTCCGGTACCTGGGCGTCTGTGACGGGAACATGGAAGAGGGCTCCATGCGCTGCGACGCCAATGTCTCGATGTCCCCCCGGGGAGTGGAACACTCTCCGGGAGCGGAGGCTCCCTCAGGAGATCCGCCGGGGCGGAAGGTGGAGATCAAGAACCTGAACTCCTCCCGTTTCGTCCGCCTGGCCCTGGATTACGAAACGTCCCGGCAGCGGGAGATCCTCCGCCGGGGCGGGCGGGTGGCGGGTGAAACCCGGCTCTGGAACGAGGCGGCGGGGGTCACCGAGGCCATGCGGGACAAGGGGGAGTCGTCTGATTACCGGAATGTCCCGGAAACCGATCTTCCCCCTTTCCCGCTGGACCCCGAATATCTGGAAGGGGTGAAACGGCAGCTGGTGGAGCTTCCGTCGCCCCGGAAAAGGAGGCTCGTCCGGGACTACGGACTTTCCGGGGATGCGGCGGACTTTCTGACCGAAGAAAAGGACGTCGCCGATTTTTTTGAAAGGGCGGCGGCCCTGGGCGCGGATCCGCGGACCGCCGCGTCCTGGCTCCGCTCCGAGGTCCGGCGGATCCTGAACCGGGAAAACCTGTCCCTGGGGGAGTCGCCCCTGACGGAAAAACGCCTGGTGGAACTTCTGGGACTTGTGCGCGAGGGCGGGATCGGCGGCGGAATCGCCAGAAAGACCCTGGAGGAGGTTTTCCGGACAGGCCGGGACCCAGCCGAAATCGTCCGCGAACGGGGGTGGGAGCCCATCACCCGCCGGGATGCTCTTCTGCCGGTGGTCGAAAAGATTCTGGCCGCCCACCCGAAGGCGGCGCGGGAGCTGCGGGAGGGAAAGGACAGGGCGCTGGATTTTCTGACGGGGATGGCATTGAAGGAAACCGCCGGGAGGGCGGACCCGGGGCTGGTCAAGGCCCTCATATCCGATGTTCTGAAGGAGGGGCGGGGGTGAGATGCGTTGCGATGGTCCTGGCCTGCTCAGTCTTCCTGGGCTGCGCCACGACGGCGCCGGAGAAGGGGGCGGTGACGGGCGGGGACGGAGCCCCGGGCATCCATGGTTCGGGAGCCCCGGCTCGGCCGGGCCCGGGCCCGCAGGGCCCGGGGCCTCGAGGCAAACCGGCGGCGGGCCGGCTCCCGCCGGGGCCGAGTCTGCCGGGCCCGGGAGAAACGCCGGCGGCGGAAATGCCCCCCCGGGTGGCGGCGGTGATGGAGCGGATGAGCCTCCGGGAGCGGATCGCCCAGAGGTTCATCACCTTCATACCCCGGGATTTTTCCTCCCAGGATACCGAGGAGTTTCTCCGGAAAAACAAGCCCGGGGGAGTCGTCCTCTACCCCTGGAACTGCCGGACCTCCGGGGAAACCCGGAGCCTGTCCCGGCTGGTTCACACCACCCTGACCCGGGCCACCGGGGGAGTGGGCCCCATCATCTGCGCGGATCAGGAAGGCGGCCGGGTCAGGGCGCTCCGCTTCGACGGGATGATCGATCTGCCGAGCCCCCATGAAATCGGACGGGGGGGCAGCGCGACTCTGGTGGGGCTTTACGCCTATGTGAATGCCGTCCAGATGAAGGAACTGGGCTTCAACATGAACCTGGCGCCTGTCCTGGACATTTCGGAGACGGGAGACCGCTCCATCGTGGGAGACCGCTCCTATGGAGGGGACCCCCGTCGGGTGGGGGACTACGCCCGGGCCTACATCGCCGCGGCGGCGGAGGCGCGGCTGATCCCGGTGGCCAAACACTTTCCCGGCCATGGCATCACCCGGGTGGATTCCCACGGCAGCCTTCCCGTGGCGGAGGCCACCGCGGCGGAGCTCATGGAGACCCATATCCTGCCCTTCCGGGCCGCGGTGGAGGCGGGAATCCAGGCGGTCATGACGGCGCACATCCTCTACCCCGCCATCGACGCGGACCGTCCCGCCACCCTGTCCCGGAGAATCCTGACGGACATCCTTCGCCGGGACCTGGGCTTCGACGGAGTCATCATCAGTGACGGTCTGGAAATGGGAGCCCTTTCCAAAAACTACTCCATGCGGGAGACCCTGCGTTGGGCCATCATCGCCGGAGTGGACCTGATGCTCGCCTACCTGCGCTACCCCATCGGGGAGATGATCGACCTGGTGGAGGATCTCGTCGCGGAGGGGGAACTGACGGTGGACGACATCGACCGGGGAACGGAGAGGGTGCTGCGGCTCAAACTCGCCCATGGGCTTCTGGACGGGGCCGGCTGAGCGCCGGCGGAACCCCTTCCCGGAAACGGGAGATTGTCATCCCTCGGATGACCTCGGCGAAAAGGACCCGATCTGCGGGGGCTCGGGAAGGGCCGAAGCGCCGCCGCTCCGGGGGTCAGCGGAGGGGGCCGTGCCGGATGGTGTAACTGTACTGCAGGCTCCGGGCCCGGGGGTCGGCCTTCAGAAGGAGGAGGAACCGTTCAGTCCCCGCAGGGACATCGAGAGTAACCGGCAGGGGCCGGCTGGGCCCGAGGCCCTGGAGGGAGAATCCCACCGTCACTCTCCGGGGCTCGGAGAAGCCGTTGGAAACAAAGACCACATAGGTCCCGTCCACCCGGTGAAAACGGAGTTCCACCCTGTCCGGAGTCCGGGCGGGCCCCCGATGGCCGGCGAAATCTTCCTCCGTCAGGTCCTGGCCGTAGACCACCGGAAAGGGGGGATTCCCCGGGTGGAAGGCGTAATAGTAGCCTCCCTCCCGGGGTTCCACGGCGCCGCCGTCGGGGGCGAGGAAGCGCACCGGGATGGAAGGCATAGTCCCGTCCGTCCGGGGGACCCGGACATCGAAATGCAGGTGCGGCCCCGAGGACACCCCGGTATTGCCGCTGCAGCCGATGATCTGCCCCGCCGTTACCCGGTCCCCCGGCGAAACCAGGGCCCCGTTTTGCCGCAGGTGGACATAGTTGCCGAAAGTCCCGTCCCGGTGGAGAATCAGGATGTGGTTTCCGTCGTCGATGTAGGCGGCGGATGGCCCTCCCCGGCTGGAGTCCGCCTTGACCACCGCCACCAGTCCCGACCGGGCCGCGGTGACGGGAGAGCCCTCATCGAGATCGAAGTCCAGGGCGTAGAGGTTTTCGTCCCGGTGGGAAAAGGCGCCGCCGTGGCCCTGGGTGACCCGGTGCTTCGAGCCGTGACGGAAGGGCAGCAGGTAGAGATGATCCGGGTCGGGCCGGGCCTCCGCCGGATCCCCCAGGGCGTGATTCACCCGCATCCGGTAACCGGCCCCGGCCTCCCGCCGCTTCACCCGGAGAGAGAAAAGAGGCGTTCCCGACGTCTTCGCCGGGACCAGCCCCCGGTAGGGGAGGGGCGTCGAAGGCTCCAGATTGGTCAGGGAGGGGAAGGAGACGGAGACCTGGACGGGCACGACATGGTCGTTGTCGGCGAAGAAGACGAAGCGTCCCTCTTCCTCCGCCGGGTAGACCCGGAAAGGGTCGCCTTTCTGACCTGCCGCAGGAAGGGCGAGGACCAGGAAAAAAACCGCCGCCGCCCCCCGAATCTTCCAGCGCCTCATGATCCCGGAGAATATACCGGAAATGGCCGGCGGCTTCAAGAAATGCGGACGGGAGGCTTCAGGAAATTCCGGCAGGGGGCGTGACTGTCCGGCGGGCCTTATCCAGGGCCAGGCGGACGAAACGGGAGGAGTTCAGGTTCTTGATCTCCACCTTTGCCGACGGCCCCGGCGGCGATGCCGCGCGCCTGCCGGTCCTTGAGCGATCCGTCTTTTTCCGCTACCATGCCGCCATGGCCCGATGCATCGTTCCTGCGGCGGAGGAAATCCTTGACCGGGAGTTCCCCGTATTGGACAGGGGTTTTGTCCGTCTCGTGGATTACATGGGAAGCGACGAGAGGATCGTCCAGTCCGCCCGGGTTTCCTACGGACAGGGAACCAGGAGTTACCGGGAAGACCGGGGACTCATCTTCTACCTCTGGCGGAACCGGCACACCTCGCCCTTCGAGCAGGTGGTCCTGACATTTCACGTCAAACTGCCCATCTTCGTGGCCCGTCAGTGGGTCAGGCACCGAACGGCCCGGCTCAACGAGGTCTCGGGCCGCTACAGCGTGATGAAGGACGAGTTCCATGTCCCCGCCCCGGAGGATCTGGCCGCCCAGAGCGCCGACAACAAGCAGGGCCGCCGGGAGGAGCCTCTGTCGCCGGAGGAGGCGGGCAGGATCCGGCAGGAGATGGAGGAGGTCCAGCGCCGGGCCTACGAGCACTACCAGGGCCTTCTGGACCGGGGCCTGGCCAGGGAGCTGGCCCGGATCAATCTTCCCCTGGGACTCTACACCGAATGGTACTGGCAGATCGATCTGCACAACCTGTTTCACTTCCTGGCCCTGCGGCTGGACCCCCACGCCCAGAAGGAGATCCGGCTCTACGGGGAGGTCATGTTCGACATGGTCAGGAGGGTCTGCCCCCTGGCTTCGGAAGCCTTTGAGGAGTTCGGCCTCGGGGGGGTGAGCTTTTCCCGCCGGGAGTTTCGGGCCCTGCAGGCCATGCTGGCCGGGGGCGCTCCGGAGGAGGCGGGTCTTTCGGGGAAGGAACTGGAACGGTTTCGGGAGAAACTGAAAACCGGAAAACAGATGTGAACCGGCCGCGCCGGGGATTCGGGATCCCGGCGGGTCTGGGGGAAGGCCGCCGCGATACGGAACAGCCGGCGCGGCTTCGGCTTATGGAGGATAGGGGATTCGAACCCCTGGCCTATAGATTGCGAACCTATCGCTCTACCAACTGAGCTAATCCCCCGGAGAACGGGGCCACTATACCGGAAAACCGTCGGCGTGACAAGATGGAAAAATCGGTGTATGGTGGGGCCATCACGTTTGGAGAGGAAATATTCATGAGAGTTGTCTGTCTCGATCTGGAAGGCGTTCTGGTGCCGGAAATCTGGATCTCCTTTTCGGAGGCCACGAAAATCGAAGAGCTTCGGCTCACCACCCGGGACGTTCCCGATTACGATGCGCTGATGAAGCGGCGCATCGGCATTCTGGAGAGACACAACCTGAAGCTGGCGGATATCCAGAGAGTCATCGAGGCCATGGAACCCCTGGAGGGGGCCCTGGATTTTCTGAACGTCCTCCGGGAAAAGACCCAGGTGATCCTGCTGTCGGACACCTTCGACCAGTTCGCCAAGCCCCTGATGAAAAAACTGGGCTGGCCCACTCTGTTCTGCAACACCCTGGTGGTGAACGACGCCGGGGCTGTGGCGGATTACCGGCTGCGCCAGAAGGACGGCAAGAAACATGCCGTGGAAGGTCTGAAGCGGATGGGTTTTTCCGTCACCGCCGCGGGGGACTCCTACAACGATGTCACCATGCTGCAGGCCGCGGACAGGGGTTTCTTTTTCCGGCCGCCGGAAACCATTCTGAAGGAATTCCCCCACATTCCGGTGGCCTACGATTTCGAAAAACTGCGGAAATACATCCTGAACGGGGGCTGATGCCGGGCCCTCGAAGCCCGGCGCGCCGCCTGACGGGCCGCACGCGGCCGCCGAAGGAGGACGGGCACCGGTGAAGGCGGTCCGGGGGGAGGCCCTGGGGAGAGCGGCGCGCCGCCTGCCGGCAGGCCCCATCTCCCCGGCGGGCGCCGGGTTTCATTCGGGGATGACCACCTGGGCCTCCATGGTTTCCAGCTTGCGGTAGGCCCCCTCGTAGGTTTCCCCCTGGGTGTAATCGTAGATGTTGTCCTCCCGCAGGCTCCCGTCGGGGCTGCGGTACAGGATTATGGGGTTTTTCAGAAGGCCGTGGATGGCGGAAAAATCCACCGACCGGGCCATCAGATAGCGGGCGAAGGGCAGCTCTTCCAGCGGGATGTTCGCCGCCTCGGGGGTGTAGAGATACCCGATCCCGTCCAGAAGCTGCTCGAAGGGGCCCTTGGAATAGTGAAAGACCCTGCTGGAAGGCATGCCCGGAACCAGGATCCCCGCCTCCTCCAGGGCGGACACCATGTCGTCCACGATGAGTGTGAACTCCTCGTACGCCAGGGAGGTGCGGAAGATCATCACCGCGATGTCCTTTTCCCTGATTTTCATGTGCAGAAGGCCCGGGAGGTCGTAGTTCACCACATAGAGATCTCCCATCCTCTTGATGGTTTGCCCGTTGACGATGCCGAAGTCCTCCTGGGGGACCCAGAGCCGGAACAGATCCGAGGGGCTGAGGGAGAGGATCCGCAGGGCCTCGAAGGCGCCGACGATTTTCGCCTCCTCGAAGGGAACGCCGAAGCGGAGGGAGAAGGCCTCCCGCATGGCGGGGGTAAAGTACTTCTTGCCCAGGACGGCGAACTTGAGCTTCAGGGAGTAGTGCTCTTCGGTGATGTGATTCCGCATGATGAAGGTCCCCGGCAGATTGGCCAGGTAGACCAGGGAAATCCGTTTTTTGTAGTCCCGGTGCCGCTGAATGACCCGGAGCATGACGCTTTCCACCAGGACCCCGTTGCTTTCGGGCCTGAGATTGACGAAAATATCCTGCGTATCGGGATCGCTCCCCACCCCCGGGTAGGGGATGAGGACCGAGGGAAGGTCGTTTTTCCTATCCACCATAAATTAAAGTATGGTGAGACGGGGGAAAATTAACAAGACTTTTCCGTCATTCCGGAAGAAGATTCAGATCGATTTCCGCCGCCGTGCAGGGCATCTGGATGTTCCAGTTTTCCAGCACCGCCGGGTGCACCTCGCCGAATACACCCGCCTTCTTTCCCCGGACCCGGATCTCCGCCGCCCGTCCCGGGATGAACCGGGGGTCGTCGGACTCCGTCAGGGAGTACTCCACCGAGAGGTTGCTCAGAAGGGCGGCGATCCGGGAGTTGATCCCGTTGAACCCCGCCTCGGTGGAGGCGGACAGGAAACCCAGGCTGTCGATGGTGGCGGTCCCGTAGTTTTCGGAAGGGTCCGGCCGGGCGATCTTCCCTATCTCGAAGATGTTGTGGGGATAGGCGGCGTTGCCCGACACGCTCTCCGCCTGCATCAGGCTGGGCAGGATGGAGTTCCGGAGGTATTCGTAGTTTTCCGACATGGGGTTGGCGATGCGCACGATGTCCCCGCCGGCTCCCCGCATCCTCTCGACGAAGTCCCGCCGGGAACCCAGGTAGTTGAAGATCATCTCCTGGAAACCCAGCCCCACCATCAGGGAGAGAACCCGGCGGCTCAGGAGTTCGGCGTCGCCCAGGCGACCCACGGTGAAGTCCCGGGGGGTCACGGGGGTGAAGCTGTTCATCCCCCGTCCGATCATCAGGTCCTCGATGATGTCCACCCCGTGCAGGAAGTCGTTCCGGTATTCCGGGGGGGCCACCCGGACACGGCCCTCCCGGACCTCCGCGGAGCAGCCCATCCTGGCCAGGCAGCGCAGGGCTTCCCGGGGGGAGAACTCCTCCCCCAGAAGCTTCTCCGCCGACCGGAGTTCCACCTCCTGGGGTTTCTGGAAGTAGAAGGGGGTGGTGATCTCCCGGCCGTAGGGGGTGTCGTAGGGGTACAGGATTTTCACCGGCAGGATGGTGAAGCCCAGGTCGGCGAAATCGCAGGCCACGATGGACCCGGCCAGGAGGAGGGGATGGATCTCGGTTCCGGTGAGTTCGATGAAAAGCTCCGTGTCCCCCACCTCGACGGCGCCGATCCTGTCGCTGTTGATAACCGGCGGATAGCTCAGGACGTCGCCCTCGGCGTCCCGGAGAAAGGGGAACCGGGGGAACCCTTCGGTGATGTGGCCGAACTCGATTCCCTTGGGGTGCTCCCGATGGATTTCCCGGAGGCTCATCTCCCGGTCGCCGTCCAGGGGCTTGAACCGGGTGGTGTCCGGGTCCACCGCGTCGTAGCGCACGGGGTAGGTGATGAGGCCGGAGCGGTAGACCCCCATGGCGATGGCCCGCCGGCGGCGGCCGTAGGTCCAGCAGAGCTTCTCCTGGGACTGGATGATATCCCGGAGGGTCAGGTCGTCCAGAGGAGGGCCCTGCACCGCGAAGGCGCAGATGTAGGGGCGGATCTCCCGCAGGCCGGGGTCCACCGTCAGGGTTCTGCCTCCATGGTCCCGGGCCTCCCCGGGTCGGGAGAAGAAGGGGTATTCCGGTATGCCGTTCCCGGAGTAGATTTTCAGCTGCCGGGCCAGGCCGGCGGCGGACCAGAGGTCGGGACGGTTCGTGTCGTTGAGCTCCAGCTTCAGTATCCCCTCCTGGGAGTCCACCTCGTCCAGTTCGCCCTTGGCGGCGGTGAGAATTTCCTCCAGTTCCGGGTGGGTGAAGCGGCGGCCTATCAGAGAGAAGAACCGTTCTTCGTGCACTTCGATCTTGGGCATGCTATTTTCTCCTTCGCTGGCGTACGCTTTCGATGTTGGTCGAAAAAAGTTCCCGCAGGTCGTTCAGCCCCAGGTTCATCAGCGCCATCCGGTCTATGCCGATGCCCCAGGCAAGGACCGGGTGATGGATGCCCAGGGGCTCGGTCACCTCGGGCCGGAATATCCCGGACCCTCCCAGCTCGAACCAGCCCAGGACGGGGTGCTTGATATGCACCTCCACCGACGGCTCGGTGAAGGGGAAGTAGCCGGGAACGTACTTGACCTCCGTGGCCCCCGCCACCTCTTCGGCGAACATCTTCAGAAAGCCCAGGTGGGTTTTCAGGTTGACCCCGTCGCCTATGACGATGCCTTCGGTCTGGTAGAAGTCCGACAGGTGGGTGGCGTCCACCTGGTCATAGCGGAAGCAGCGGACGATGCCGAAGTACTTGCCCGGGACCTTGGCCCTGGGAAGCTGCTTCGCCGACAGTACCGTTCCCTGGCTGCGCAGGATGAGCCGCCGGGTGAATTCCCGGTCGAATGAGTATTCCCAGCCCCGGCTGCCGGTGGTCCAGCCGTTCTCGTGGGCCGCCGCCACCTGGTCCAGGTAGGGCTGTTCGATTTCCCGGGCGTGGGTGGGGGTTTCCAGATAGTATACATCGTGGATGTCCCGGGCGGAATGGAACTGGGGCATGAAGAGGGCGTCGGAGTTCCAGAACTCCGTTTCCACCAGCGGGCCGTCGAACTCCTCGAAGCCCAGAGAAACCAGTTTGTCCTTGACGGAACGCAGAAAATCGCAGTAGGCGTTGGTCCTGCCCATGGGTATCCGGCTGGTGGGGGAGAAGATGTTGTACCTTCGGAAACCGGCGTTTTTCCAGCTCCCCGTGGCCAGCATCTCCTGGGTAAGCTCCCCGATCTCGTCGCCTGAAATTCCTGCCGCCACCAGGGCTTCCCGGACCTCCGCCGCGGCGGGCAGAAGGACATAAGAGACCTCCTCCCTCTCCAGGGTCCGGAAGGGCGAGGAGGCGGCCCCCCGCTTTTTGCTCATCCCCGCGACGATTTCCCTCTCCTCCGCCGAGAGGTCCGATTCCGCAAGGGCGCCTGACCGGGCCCGCTCCAGGAGACGGCGGGTCAGGACCATGGAGTGGGGCTTCCCGTCCGAGGCCGGAACGGCCCTTTTGTCCCGGCCCATGGACAGGATGCCTTCCTTCGAAAGGGCTCCGAAGGCGGAGCCCACGTCCTTGTTTTCCAGCCCCAGGGAGGAGGATATCTCCGGCAGGGTCAAGGGGCCCCTCTCCCGGAGGAGGTCGAGAATTCGCTCCTCCGGAGAGCCCTTTTCGGCGTACTCCAGCCCCAGTTCGGTGAGCTCGTAAAAAACCCGCTGGACCCGGGACTTCTCCGCCGCCAGGTTTTTGGCCAGAAGCCAGCTGGCCGCCTGGTTGCTCTGCCCGGTTTTGAAACCCAGGTCGGCGGCGAGCCGGGGGGCGTCGAAGACATCTCCGGGCTTGTAGGCCCGCAGAAGGCGGGCTTCCAGGGGGTGCAGGCCCGCGGCGGCCTGTCTGGCGTTGTCGTTCATGTCGAATATCTCCTCGCGGAAACCGTTGATCCCCCCGGGAAAACGGGGACGATCATGGCTTGTCGGAACAGTCCGTGTAATCCGCATAGTAGCGGGGAACGGAGTTTTGCTCAAGGCGGGACGGGCCGGGGCTTTGCTTGACGGCCTCAAAGGAAATGTTTAGCTTGGATCCATGCACAAGGTCCCCGCAGCTCTCGCGACGGCCCTGGCGGTGCAGATTCTCTGCCAGGCCTTCAAGGTGCTCCTGTACTCCCTCCGGGAGAGGAGGTTCGCGCCGGAATACTTCGTCTCCGCCGGAGGCTTTCCCAGCGCCCATTCCGCCTTCGTGACGGCCCTGTCCGTCTCCGTGGGGCTGCGGAGCGGCTTCGGTTCGGATCTCTTCGCCGTGGCCTTCGTTTTTTCCGTCATCGTCATCTATGACGCCTACCGTCTCCGGGGGGAGGTGGAGAAGCAGGCCCGGCTGCTGAACCGCCTGACGGAGCGGCTCCACCCCGGGGAGCATCCCCGGCTTTCGGAGATGGTGGGCCACACCCTGCCGGAGATCCTGGCGGGGGTCGCCACGGGGGCGGGTCTGGGCGTCCTGGTCTCCCGGTTTCTCTTCCCGGTCTGAGGGGCGGGGAGCCGCGGGCTCCCGCCTTCCGGTCCGGCCCGACGGGCATGGCGGGGTCCCTAAAAAGCCTCGTAGGGGACGACCTCGTCGATCCTCAGATTGACGGAGCACCGGGCCCGGTAGAGGCCGCTGTCGATGACGATCCTGGGGGCGGAATCCAGGGAGGCGGTCCCGCGTATCAACCTGGGCTTGTTTCCGATCCGGGTCCGGGCGTGTTCCCGCACCGCGTTTTTGACGGCGTTCACGATGGCGGTCTTCTTCTCCTCCGGCCCCTGGAAATAGGACGCCTCTCCCGTCCCTCCGGCGGCCCGAAAGACATTGCTCCGCATCCCCCGGTACCAGGACTCCTGAAAATCCAGCAGTCCGTAACGGAGCCGGACGAAGAACCGGGACCCTTCCCGATGGGTCTGGTAAACGAAAAGATTGGGATCTCCGGCGGGAATCTCATGGAGCAGTTCCAGCTCGAACTCCTCCTCCACCTTCCGGGCCCGGTCCGAGGGGGTGTAGGAGAAGGAGAAACCGTAGATCATGCCGGAAAAAACGAAGCGTCCCTCATCCAGGATCCGGCCCACGGCGGTTTCCCGGGACACGGTCCTTTCCCCCTGGGGAACCAGAGGCTCCAGTTCGGCCCAGAACTCCTCGTTCAGGATGGTTTGCGCCCCGGCGGGGCTGAGGAAGGCGGCCAGAAGGAGGAGGAAAAGTCCCGGGGCCCTCATGCCTTCATTGTCGGTTCACCGGCGGCGCCGGTGGAGAAAAATCGCCAGGGGGTTTATCTGGAGCCGGATGAGAAAGTAGGCATAGGCCGCCCCGAGGCCCGCCAGATGGGTGAGGTGCGCCACGTTGCCCCCCCGTCCCGCCACCTGATTGAAGATTTCGATTCCCGCGTAGATGGTGACCAGAAGGGGCGCCCGGACCGGAATGATCCCCATCACGTAGATGACCGCCGTGGGAAAGTAGACCGCGAAGGCCAGAAGAACCGCATAAACCGCCCCGGAAGCGCCCAGGAGAACCACCAGGTAGGCTCCGGAAAACCAGTAGGCGGCGAAGGAGAAGACCCCCGCCGCAAAGCCGCAGACAAGGTAGAACAGCAGAAACTCCCGGCTTCCCATCCGCCTTTCGATCTGGGTCCCGAAAAAGTACAGGCCCAGCATGTTGAAGAACAGGTGGGACAGGTCCGCGTGGATGAACATGTAGCTGAAAAGCTGCCATAGAGCCCCGTCCCGGGCGACCCGGGCGGGGATCATGGCGAAGGTGTAGATGACCCGCGCCGGCGCCAGGGTGCGCAGAAGGAAGAACCCTCCGTTGACGGCGATGAGGATGAGGGCGGCGTTGAAATACTCGTACCGGAACTGGCGCCGGAGGAGGGAGTTTCCCGTCATGCCTACAAGGTATGGTCTTTGGCGGGGCGAGTCAACCGGACGGGAAGGGTTTGCCTCGTCTTTCCGAATCTGTTACCATCCCTTCATGCGGGAGATCATCGACCATTGGACCCTCAGGGCCCGGAGGGAGGGCTACCCCGCCCGCTCGGTCTACAAACTGAAGGAAATCGACGAAAAATTCGGCGTCCTCCCCCCGGGAGGCCGGATCCTGGACCTGGGGGCGTCCCCGGGGAGCTGGAGCCTCTTCGCGCTGCGGAAGATGGGGGCCCGGGGACGGGTGACGGCGGTGGATCTGAACCCCCTGGCTGCGGGAGGGGCTGCGGAGAACCTGGACTTCATCCGGGGGGATATGACCTCTCCCCAGATCCTGGACGCCCTGGACCGGGCGGGCCCCTTCGACGCGGTCCTCAGCGACGCGGCCCCGGCCACCACCGGGAACCGGACCCTGGACACCGCCCGGTCGGAGCTTCTGGTGGAGGGGGCCATCCGCATCGCCCGCCGGGCGCTGCGCCCCGGGGGCGCCCTGGTGGTGAAGATCTTTCAGGGGACCGGCCGGGAGTCTCTGCTCCGAGACATGCGGGAAATTTTCGACACCGCCAGGGCCTTCAAGCCCAGGGCAACCCGGAGCGAGTCCTTCGAGACCTACTTCGTCGGGCTGGGGAAAAAGGAGGAACCCGACGGCAGGGCCTAAAAAGTCCTGGCCGGGAGGCTCTCCACGATC
The DNA here is from genome assembly GCA_029562045.1 of Spirochaetota bacterium. GTDB lineage: Bacteria > Spirochaetota > Spirochaetia > DTKZ01 > DTKZ01 > JAKQWJ01. Next base: position 24,098 of record JAKQWJ010000042.1, read on the forward strand.
CGGTGGAGGGTCCGGCGGCTGGGGGAGGGGGGGAGCTTTTCCGTCTCCCGAAGGGCCCGGGCGGTGAAGAGGGCGGCGGTTTTCCGGGTCTCGTCAAGCCCGCCGGAGGATCGGATCATGTCCATTGCCCGGGCGGCGGTTTTTCCGTTCCGCAGGGCCGGCGGATTGAGAAGCGGCCCCAGGGCGGCGGGGTTTCTCCGGTAGGCGTGGATCACCGGCAGGGTGAAGATTCCCTCCCGCAGATCGCCCCCGGCGGGCTTGCCCAGGGTCTTTTCGTCGCCGGTAAAATCCAGAAGGTCGTCCACGATCTGGAAAGTCAGGCCCACATTGTGGCCCACCCGCCGCAGCAGGGCGACGGTTTCTCCGGGGACCCCGTTCTCCGAGGCCCCGATGTGGCAGCTCAGGGCGAAGAGCGCCGCGGTCTTTCCCGTTATCCGGCGGAGGTAGTCCCGGACCGACAGGGTGGCGGGGTCGAAGCGCCGGGACTGGGCTATTTCGCTGTCGCAGATATGGGACACCGCCGCGGCGAGAAAACGGGCGTTGGCGGTGGAGGCATGTTCCGCCACCAGGGAGAAGCAGCGGCTGAAGAGGAAGTCCCCCAGAAGAACGGCGGTCCGGTCGCCGTAGCGGGCGTTCAGCGAGGGGGCCCCGCGGCGGACAGAGGCCCGGTCGATGATGTCGTCATGCACCAGGGTTGCGATGTGCATGATCTCCACCGCCGCCGCGATGCGGTATATCTTCTCTGGCAGGGGTTCGTCCCCCGGGGTTCCGGCGCTGCAGTCGGCGCCGGAAGATCCGCCGGCTTTTCGCGGTCCGGCGTAGCCGGCGGAGCCGGCGAAGCCTGTGGAGCCGGCGAAGCCGATCCCGGGCTTCATCCTCGCCGAGAGCAGGACGAGCCCGGGACGGAGCATCTTGCCCTTCCGGGACAGGAGCTTGTCCACCGCCTCCGCCACCGTGGGGTTGCGGCTCCGGAGACCCGACTCCATCACCGCCTCGACCTTTTCCAGATCGTCTTTCAGGTGGGGGTGGGTGTCCCAGATGCCCTGCATCGCGCCGCCTCGGTGCATGTAAAAAGGCGGCCCCTCCGGGCCGCCCCCGATGTATCCGCCGCCGGGGTCATTCCCTGGGTTCGCCCAGGTACAGATGGGTCCGCTTGGCGATCTTCCGGCGGTTCCAGAAGTCCTTGACCCATTTCATCACCCAATGGTCCAGTCCGAAGCCCTTCCCGGCGCCGCCGAGCATCACCACCGCCGCCAGGATGTACCAGAGCAGCTCCGGGCCGCCCATGGCGGAGACGATGAACATCAGCCCCAGGCCGATGGAGGCCGCGGAGGCGAGAAAGGTGAAGGTCCCGCTTATCAGGGCGAGACCGATGCCGATCTCGGTCAGCACCAGGCCCGCCTGCATCATGAAGGCCGTGGTGGGGTGGAAGGCGATGACGGTCTGGGCGAACCATTCGTACATTTTGTACAGGAAGCTGTCGGTGGAGATAAGCGCCTTTGCTCCTTCGGCCACCGCGTCGGTGGCGGCGGACAGGGCGTCGGCGGCCTCCTCCGCCGCTGTGGCGGCGCTGGTGACGTCGCCGAAGCTCACCCCGGGGATTTTGATGTTCGCCGGGTCCACATGGAAGAAGCCCCCCTCCCCGGGAGAGAGCCAGCCCTGGGAGACCTTCGTGATTCCCTCGATGAGCCACTTCGCCCCCAGGAATATCCGCAGGGGAACCGCCCAGTACACCGGTATCTTGGCCGCCAGGTGGCTCCCCACGAAGGAGCGGCCGTCCCGGATTTCGAAGAGTTCGTGCTTCAGGTAGCCCCAGACGGCGTTGAGCCCCGCCAGGCCCCAGAGGTAGTGCATGTTGACCAGGTGCTTCAGGCCCATGGCGGCGAACCCCGAGAGTTCGATTCCCCCGGCGTTGGACACCGCGTGCTTGCTGCCGATGGAGACCATGAAACCGTGGTAGTTGGATTTGAACCTGACCCGGTCCGGCTTTCCCTGAACCGCCGCCACGATGTTGGCCGCGGCGCAGTGGGCGGTCTGCAGGGCGGTTTCGACGATCTGGGGCAGGACCTTGCCGCCTTCGACGAACCAGATGATGTCCCCCGCCAGATAGACGTTGGGGTGGTCCACCGACTGCATCAGTTCGTTGACCAGGATGCGCCCCCGCTTGCCCACCAGGTAGGTGTCCTCCTCGTCGAAGCGGCAGCCGGACATGCCGTGGATGCCCTCTTCCCAGGAGGCGTAGGAGCATTCGCCCCGGGCCTCCTGCCCCTTGGTGAGGTCCAGGCTGGCCGTCAGCTCCGAACCGTGGATCCCGCAGGTCCAGACGATGGTGTCGGTTTCGATCTTCCGGCCCCCCTCGATGATGATGTAACCCGGCTCGGCCTTGAAGATGGGGGAGTTGAGGTACACGTCGATGCCCAGCTTCCGCATGCTCCGCTCCGCCTTGGCCCGGAGATTGTCGGACAGCATGTTCAGGACCTTGCCCAGGGCTTCGACGATGAGGATCTTCACCTCCCGCTCGTCGATGTGGTAGCGGCGGCACAGGACCCGGCGCCTCTCCGCCAGTTCCCCCGCCAGCTCCACCCCGGTGAAACCCGCCCCGGCGATGGCGAAGGTCAGCAGTTTCTGCCGCTCGAAGGGGTTCGGCTCGCAGGCGGCCTTGCGGAAGCATTCCTCCACGTGGACCCGGATGCGCATGGCGTCCTCCAGGGACCAGAGGGTGAAGGAGTTGGCCTGGACGCCCTCGATGTTGAAGAACTCCGGGTCCCCCCCGGCGGCGATGACCAGGTAGTCGTAATCGTAGCGGGCGGAATCGGACAGCAGTTTCCGGCCGGTGAAATCGATGTTTTTGATGGTATCGGTGATGACCTGCACCCGGGTTCCGCCGAAGATCCGGTGGAAACTGACCTGCACCGAGTCGGGCTCCACCCGGGAGCCGGCCACCTCGTGCAGTTCCGTCATCAGAGTGTGGTAGTGGTTCCGGTCGATGAGAGTGAACTCCACATTGGGGTTCTTTTTCAGCTTTTTGTAGATTTTCTTGAGGGCTTCCACGCCGCCGTATCCGCCGCCAAGCACTACTATGCGGGTTTTTTCCGCCATACGGCCTCCTTGCCGAGGGCTGATTCAAAAATTTTAATATTCATATTATCGCATCCCATCAGCAGTGTGAAGGGGGATCCGATATTCCCCCGGAGAGGTAAAAACCCCGGAGGCGCCCTCTTGATCCATGCGTCATGACGGCGCCGGGGATTCTTGCATCCCCCCGGGCGGGCGTGGTAGAAAAAACGATGATCCGTGGACACAAGGCGCTCGCCGCCGTTCTGGGGGCCGTCATTCTCACCGCCTCCTGCTCCCGGGCCCCGGAACCCCGCACCCGGATGGAGTTTCTTCTGGGGACAGCCTGCAGCGTCACCCTTCACGACCGGGCCTCCCCGGACCTTCTGGACCGGGTCTTCCGGCGGGTGAAGGAAATCGAGGACCGGATGAGCGCCACCGTCGAGGACGGGGACATCGGACGGGTGAACGCCGGGGCGGGAAAGAGGGCGGTGCGGGTGGAAGAGGACACCTTCGCGGTGGTGGAGGCGGGGCTGGAGTTCTCCCGGATGAGCGGGGGGGCCTTCAATGTGGCGGTGGGGCCCCTGGTCTCGCTTTGGGGCATCGGCACCGAGGGGGCCCGGCTTCCGGAGAAGGGCGAAATCGCCGCCGCGGCGGCCCGGACGGACTACCAGAAGGTGCGGCTCCACCGGGAGGCCCGGACCATCTTTCTGGAGGAGCCGGGGATGGCGCTGGATCTGGGGGCCATCGCCAAGGGCTACGCCGCGGACGAGGCGGCGAGGCTGCTGCGGGAGGATGGGGTGACCAGCGCCGTCATCGATTTCGGCGGCAACATCGTGGCCCTGGGTTCCCACCCCGCGGGAAGGCTCTGGCGGGTGGGGGTCCAGAACCCGGACCTCTCCCGGGGGCAGTATCTGGGGGTCCTGGAAGCCCGGGACCTGGCGGTGGTGAGTTCCGGGGTCTACGAGAGGTTCTTCACCGGCCCCGACGGAAAACGGTACCATCACATCCTGGATTCCAAGACCGGCTACCCCGTGGAAAACGGGCTCACCGGGGTGACGGTCACGGCCCGGGATTCCATGGTCGCCGACGCCCTGTCCACCACCTTCTTCGCCCTGGGTCTCCCCGCGGGCCTGGAACTGGCGGACAGGATCGACGGGGTGGAGGCTCTCTTCATCACCGGGGGCAGGGAACTCCATGCCACCCGGGGACTGCGGGAGTCCTTCAAGGTGACGGACCCCTCCTTCCGGATGGCGGGGGAATAAAAAAAAAGCCGGCCCCGGATTGGGGGCCGGCCCTGGAACCGGAGTCGGCCCTGGAACCGGAGTCGGCTCTCGGAAAGGAGCCGGCGCGGCTTATTTTTTCAGGGCCGCCTTGGCCAGGGCGATGAAACGCCCATGGGTGTCGGTGGCGCCGGTGATCATGTCGATCTTGTCCGGGTCCTGCCCCGACAGAAGGGCCCCCTCGAGCTTCGCCGCCATTTCGTCCCACGAAAGCCCGTTGCGCTTCTTCATCTCGGTGTTGACGTAGTTGCTCTTTCTCTTGGAGTCCTTTCCCTTGACCTCGTCATACTCCACGGCGACGATCTTGCCCTCTTTGACGGTGAGCTTGATGTGCCCCACATACTTCAGCCGGTCCGGCTTGTCCTGGGCGGTGAAGACTCCGTCCTTGTACTGGGCGAAAACGGTAACCGCCGTGCCGCCGGCGAGGATCAGCGCCATGATCGTTACGAGCAGTGCTTTTCTCATGCCTCTCTCCTTCTCGAATCCCCGATTCGAATGTAGGAAAAACATAATATATAAGCGTCGGGAATGTCAATTATTTTCCCGTCGCCAGGTAGACCGCCCAGTGGAGAAGAACGAAGGCGGACCCCAGGGCGAGTCCCGCAGCGTCGGTGCGGGGGCCGGACGCCCTCCCGTTCGGGGCTCCCGTCGCCTGCCCGGCAAGGCCCGTCGCCGGCCCGGTAAGGCCCGTCGCCGGCCCGGCGGGGTCGGCGGGGGCCGCCCCGGTGGAGGAGCCCTCCACAGCCCCGGCGGAGTCGGGAGAGGAGGATTCGTAGACTTCCCGGAGGAGACGGTCCAGGCCGGTCCAGGGATCCCGGAGGTCCAGCCGGGGCCTCAGTTCGGTGATCCGCTCGAAGTAGAAGAGGGTCAGGGACAGGACCTCCCCGGCCCGCCCAGGGAGCCGGACCGCGGCCCTGATGGTGAGCCGGGACAGATAGATGAGGCCGATGATGGTCACCGCCTTCAGGGCCCCCAGCCTCAGGGCCCCCTGGGTGACGGGAAAACCGCCCACCCGGAAGAGGACCATCCCGAAGGGGGCGGCCAGATGGGCGAGAACGATGCCGGCGGCCACCACCGCGTTGGGGAGGACCCTGAACCTCCGGCCGGACAGGAGAAAGAGGAGGATGTACAGCGCCGTGAGGCCCCCCTTCGCCGCCAGGGAGTCTCCCAGCAGGAATGCGGGCAGGGCCAGCGCGCCGCACAGGGCCAGATGCTCCGGGGACAGACGGTCTTCCGGCCTCACGGGACGCCCCGGGTTTTCAGCCAGACCGAGGAGTCCCACATTTTTTCCGCGAAAGCCCCCAGCAGAAAACCGGCGACCCCGCCGATGACCAGGAAGGGAGGGGCGATGAGCCAGGCCCCCCGGCCCAGCAGAAAGAAGCGGGCCAGGAAGATCTGGGCCAGGTTGCTGGCCAGGGCGCCGGAGATTCCGATGCCCAGCAGGGAAAACCTCTCCCCCGCCAGAAGGTGCAGGCCCAGCATCACCAGGGCGCTGGCCAGGGACCCCGCGGCGGAAAACAGGAAGATGTACGAAAAAAAGGTGCCCCCCACCAGCCCCTGACCCAGGACCTTCAGCAGCGCCAGGGACAGGATGAAGCGGGGCCGGTGGAGCCGCAGGGCCATCAGGATGGGAAGGTTGGCCAGCCCGAG
>JAKQWJ010000058.1 GCA_029562045.1 Spirochaetota bacterium
ATACTTCGAGAACAAAAAATTTATTTTTGAAAAAATCAAAGAACGCAGAAAAACAGAACATTTTTTTAAACAACCAACTGTACTTTTAGCTTATTACCTCACAGATAAGATTCCTTCACAAACCCGAAAGAACTGGCCTCTATTGCCAAATAATCTTGAGATTATATTTAGCGATCTAGGCAAAAGGTACTAATCCATGACCCCCCACGCCTTCACCGAATACCAGCTGGTGGAGCAGCCGGCCATAAAGCTCTTTGCCGAGCTGGGCTGGGAGACGGTGGCGGCTCAGGAGGAGGTTCCCGGTCCGGAGGGGGCCCTGGGGCGGGAGACTCGGGGGGAGGTGGTGCTGGCCCCGCGGCTTCGGGCGGCCCTGAGGCGGCTCAACCCGGGGCTTCCCGAGGAGGCCGTTCAGGCGGGCCTGGACGAACTCAGCCGGGACCGCTCGGCCATGAGTCTGGAGGCGGCCAACCGGGAGATCTACCGCCTCCTGAAGGAGGGCATCCCCCTCTCCATCCCCGATCCCGCCTCGGCGGGGCGGGAGCAGAAGACCCTGCGCCTCCGGGTGGTGAACTGGGAGAGGCCCGAGGAGAACGACTTCCTCCTGGTGAGCCAGTTCAGCGTGGTGGGGCAGCTCTACACCTGCCGGCCCGACCTGGTGGGCTTCGTCAACGGCCTTCCCTGGGTGGTGGTGGAGCTGAAAAAACCGGGGGTGCCCGCCCGGGCGGCCTTCGACGAGAACCTGAGCCACTACAAAAAGGAGGTCCCCCAGCTCTTCTGGTACAACGCCCTCCTCATCGCCAGTAACGGCACCGACAGCCGGGTGGGCTCCCTCACCGCCGACTGGGACCGCTTCTTCGAGTGGAAGAGGATCCGGCGGGAGGAGGAGCCCCGCCGGGTTTCCCTGGAGGTGATGCTCCGGGGCACCTGCCACCGGGAGCGCCTTCTGGACCTGGCGGAGAACTTCACCCTTTTCTCGGAACACAAGGCGGGGCTGGTGAAGGTGATCGCCCAGAACCACCAGTTCTTAGGGGTGAACCGGGCCATCCGGTCCATGCTGGAGGCCCGCCGGGAGGGGCACGGCCGGGGTGGCGTCTTCTGGCAGACCCAGGGGAGCGGCAAGAGTTTTTCCATGGTCTTCTTCGCCCAGAAGGTGCTGCGCCGACTGGCGGGGAACTGGACCTTCGTGGTGGTGACCGACCGGGTGGAGCTGGACGAGCAGATCGCCAAGACCTTCAAGGCCGTGGGCGCCGTGAGCCAGGCCGAGGGGGACCGCTGCCATGCCGCAAGCGGGGCCCACCTCCGGGAGCTCCTGCGGGAAAACCACCGCTATGTCTTTACCCTCATCCATAAGTTCCAGACACCGGAGATCCTCACCCATCGCCGGGACATCATCGTCCTCACCGACGAGGCCCACCGGAGCCAGTACGACCAGCTGGCCCTCAACATGCGAAGCGCCCTGCCCGGGGCCCTCTTTCTGGCCTTCACCGGCACGCCCCTCATCGCCGGCGAGGAGCGCACCCGGGAGGTCTTCGGCGACTATGTGTCCATCTACGACTTCCAGCAGTCCGTGGAGGACGGGGCCACGGTGCCCCTCTACTACGAGAACCGCACCCCCGAGCTGGAGCTGGTGAACCTCAACTTTAACGAAGACATCTACCGCCTCATGGAGGAGGCGGACCTGGACGAGGAAGAGGAGGAGAAGCTGGAGAAGACCTTAGGCCGCCAGTACCACCTCATCACCCGGGAGGAGCGGCTGGAGACGGTGGCGGCGGACATCGTCCGGCACTTCCTGGGGCGGGGCTTCGTGGGGAAGGCCATGGTGGTGTCCATCGACAAGGCCACGGCCCTGAAGATGCACGACAAGGTGAGGAAGCACTGGCAGGATGAGACCGCCCGGGTGACGGAGGAGCTGGGCCGGTACGACCTCCCCCCGGCGGAGCGGGCGGAGCTGCGGCAGCGGCTTGAGATCCTCACCGGCACCGACATGGCCCTCATCGTCTCGCCGGGGCAGAACGAGATCGAGCAGATGAAGAAGTTGGGCCTGGACATCGCCCCCCACCGGAAGCGGATGAACGAGTCCCAGCCCGGCCTGGACGAGAAGTTCAAGGACCCGGAGGATCCCCTGCGCCTGGTCTTTCTCTGCGCCATGTGGCTCACCGGCTTCGACGCCCCCAGCTGCTCCACCGTCTACCTGGACAAGCCCATGCGGAACCACACCCTGATGCAGACCATCGCCCGGGCCAACCGGGTCTTCCCGGGAAAGCACAGCGGCGTCATCGTGGACTACGCCAATGTCTTCGCCTCCCTGGAGCAGGCCCTGGCCATCTACGGCTCCGGGCGGGGCGGGGAAGGACCGGTGAAGGACAAGGCCCGGCTCGTGGCGGACCTCCGGGAGGCCATAGACGGGGCCACCGCCTTCTGCGCCGCCCAGGGGGTGGACCTGGCGGCCATGGAAGCCCTGCCCCTGGGGGGGATGGAACACCTGGAAGCCATCGAAGGGGCGGTGGACGCCCTCATCGCCCCGGACAATCTGCGGCGGGACTTCTTCGGCCACGAAAAACTGGTGGCCACCCTCTACCGGGCGGTGAAGCCCGACCCGGCGGCCGCGGCCTTTTCTCCCCGGGTCTCGGGCATCTCAACCCTGGGAGCGGCCATCCGGGCCAAGCGCAGCCCCAACCCGCCGGACATGTCCCGGATCTTAGGGGAGATCTCCACCGTCCTGGACCAGTCCATCGCCGGCCACACCATCCACGACCAGGGGCCTCCCCCCATCGATCTGTCCAAGATCAACTTCGAAGCCCTGGCCCGGCGCTTCCGGCAGTCCCCCCACAAGAACACCGACCTGGAAGCCCTGAAGGCGGCCATCCAGGCCCGGCTGGAACGGCTGGTGCGCCTGAACCGCACCCGCACCGACTTCGCCGAAAAGTTCGAAGCCCTCATCGAAAGCTACAACAGCGGAAGCCGCAATATCGAGCAGCTCTTCCAGGAACTCCTCCAGCTCTCCCGAAACCTGGACGAGGAGCAGGACCGCCACATCCGGGAAAATCTGAGCGTAGAGGAACTGGTGATCTTCGACATCCTCACCCGGCCGGCGCCGGAACTGACATCCGAAGAACGCGCAGAAGTGAAGAAGGCGGCGCGTGAACTGCTGACACGGTTGAAGGCTTTGCTTGTCTTGGACTGGCGGCAGAAATCAACGGCTCGTTCGCAGTTGAAGTTGACTATCGAAGACACCCTCGACAACGGCCTGCCGCGTGCCTACACCCCAGAACTTTACAACCAGAAGTGCTCGGCGGTATTCGAGCATGTGTATGAGAGCTACCCGGAGCGGGATGTGGGGGTGTATGCCTGAATTTGTTCGGCGTGTGGCTCCATTAGTTGTGTCAATGTTCAAGTGGCTGACCAACCGCTGTGATGATTTACGCATATGGTATCCATATGCATCCAAAGCATCCGTCCTGCATGATCAGATTCCCCGGGGAGATGATCTGATCTTCATAAAGGACACGCACCAAGAACGTATGGCGGTATTGTGGTGTAAACGGGTGATTACGTCGTACTATTGTTCGCAAATGGGTAGTAGCCGTA
>JAKQWJ010000068.1 GCA_029562045.1 Spirochaetota bacterium
GCCACCCGCTGCTGCTGCCCTCCCGACAGCTGGGAGGGGTAGCGCTTCTCGTACTGGCTCAGATGGACGGTCCGGAGGGTCGTCTCCACCTTCTCCCGGATCTCCGCCCTGGGTCTCCGGGCGATCTTCAGGGGATAGGCCACATTGTCGAAGACATTCATGTGGGGCCAGACCGCGTAGGACTGGAAAACCATCCCGATTCCCCGCCTCTCGGGAGGGACGAAGACCTGCCGGGAGCTGACCACCTGATCGTCGATGCGGATCTCCCCGGTGGTGGGTTTCTCGAAGCCCGCTATCAGTCGGAGCATGGTGGTCTTGCCGCAGCCCGAAGGGCCCAGCAGGGTCACGAACTCCTTGTTCCGGATCACATTGTCGAAACTTTCCAGGACCAGCACATCGCCGAAGCTTTTCGACACATTCTCGATGGTTATGGTGGACATGACAGGGTCTCCTTGACTCTATATGGAAAACTCGCCGTCGGTCAGCCGGTTCAGCAGCCAGTTCACCAGGATGACCAGGAGCAGGATCGCCGTGGCCAGGGCCGAGGCGGTCTGCTGGCTGTGGTAGGTCTGATACGTGAAAAGCTCGTAGCCCAGTGTTTTGGTGTCGGTGGAGTACAGCAGGGTGGACATGGCCAGCTCGTAAAATGACGGCATGAAGATCAGAAACCAGCCCGCCACCACCGACGGCAGGATCAGCGGGATGGTCACATCCCGGAAAACCCGCACCCATCTGGCTCCGGATATCTGGGAGGCCTCCTCCAGAGAGGGGTGGATCTGACTCATGGCGGAAACCACGGTGCGCATCCCCATGAGCTGGTATTTGATCATGTAGGCGATGATCATGATGGTCAGGGTGTTGTAGATGTTGATGCCGAAGCGGCCGGACATGGTCATGATCAGGGCCAGGGCGATGACGATGCTGGGGGTGCCGCTTCCCACGGTGATGAGGAAGTCGGGGATCCGCCGCCCCTTGACGGTGGTCCGCATCAATACATAGGCCATCACCAGGGATATGAGCATCCCGGCGGTGGCGGCGACGCCGGCCGAAACCAGGCTGTTCCGGGCGGAGAAGATGATGGGCTTTCGGGTGAAGATCCGCTCCCAGTACTTGAAGGTGATGTTCCCCGGAGACAGGGGATTGCCCAGGTTGATGGTGATGGAGGTCAGGGCCACGGACACCAGGGGGATGATCACGATGACCAGGGCGAAAATCAGCACCACCGCCGACACGGGGACCCGCCACCGGCCCAGATCGACGATGTTGGGCCGGGTGGATTTGCCGGACACGGTGATGTACTGCTTCCGCCCCACCACGAAGGTGGACACATAAAGGACCACGTTGGCGATCACCATCAGAAAAACCGCCAGGGTGGTGGCGTCGGTGAGCCCCTCCTGGGAGCCGATGTAGACGAAGTCGATTATCCGGGTGGCCACGGTATGGATCTGCCCCGGAGCTCCGATGATGGAGGGTATCCCGTAGGCCGAGGCGGCGGAAACGAAGACCAGAAGGGCCGCCGCCACGATGCTGGGGGCCATCATGGGCAGGGTGATGGTGGCCAGGGTCTTGAGGGGCGCCGCCCCGGAAATCCGGGAGGCCTCCTCCAGGGAGGGGTCCATCTTTTCCATGGCCCGGGAGATGGTGATGAAGGCGTAGGGGTAATAGAAGGTGGTGAGGACCCAGATGAGCCCTCCCACGGAATAGATGTTGAAGGGCATCCTGTCCAGCCGGAACAGGTGCTGCAGAAGGAGGTTCAGATTTCCCACCCGGGGGTTCAGGAGCCGCAGCCAGGCCATGGCGCCCACGTAGGGGGGCACCATGTAGGTCATGACGAAGAGGGAGCGGAAAAACTTCTTCCCTATCAGGTTGGTGCGCCCCACCAGCCAGGCCAGGGGGAAGGCGATGAGGATGCCGAAAACCATGGAGAAGAAGGAGGTCACCACCGTGTTCACCAGGGCCTGCCAGTTCAGCGGGTAGGTGTAGACCCGTTTGAAGGCGTCCAGGGAAAACCGGCCCTCCGAAAATACCGACCGCAGCAGGAGGTACAGGAAGGGAAAGACCTGAAAGACCGTCAGGAAAAGGATGATCGCCCCGATCACCAGCCATTTGATGTCGAAATAGAACCGTTTCTCCGGGGGGGCGGCGCGGGTTTGCATGGGCATACTCCTTTTTCCGGAAAGGTTGAAGGGCGGCTACCCAAGGTTCCACTTCAAACCAGAATATCCGGGGTTTGTCAACAGGTAGGTGAGTTTCTCAAAAGGACCCTGGAGAGGAAGCCGACGAGCCGCGGGTCCCCATGGGAGCCCGCAGCCTCGCATCGGCGCCCCGTCGCCGGACCGGAGAAAGCCCGGGTGGACGGGGGCCGGGGATAGCGCGGCCTTACTTCGCCTTCTTGATGGTGACGTTGTCCTCGAACTTCTTCCGCATTTCCTCTCTCTGACGGAAGGTTTTTTCCCAGTTGACGGGCATGCTGGCCGCCAGGATCTTGGCGGTGGGGATGGCGTCGTAGGGCAGCTTGTCGTAATTCTTCAGCACCGAGTGCATCCAGCCGCCGACGATGGCGGCCTGCCCTTCCTCGGAAAGGAACCAGTCGGTGACGATCTCCGCCGCCCTGGTGTTGTTGTTGGCGCTCTTCTCCCCCTTCACCGTCATGATGGTGGACGGAATCAGCACGCTGCCGTCATCGGGATAGATGACCGTGAGTTTGGATTTCTCCTCTTCCCGTTTTTTGAGCACCGACTCTTCAAGAATCATGATGACCTTGCATTCGCCGGTTTCCAGTTTCGTCAGCGCCACCGATCCGGATTCCACCATGACCTTCTGGTTCCCCAGGGCGGTGTAGTATTCGTAACCGTACTTGTCCCTGAGGGCGCTGATGGCCGCCAGGGCCGAGCCCGCGGTGAGGGGGTTGGGCATGGAGATGAAACCCTTGAGCCTGGGGTCGTGGGCGAAACCCTGCATGGTGTGGGGAATGTCGCCGAGGGAGTATTTGTCCGGGTTGTAGGCCAGAACCATGTTCAGGACCCGCACGGGGTACCAGTAGCCCTCGGAGTCGTACTCGAAGGCCAGCCTGTCCCGCGCCGGGGAAACGTACTTATGCAGAATGCCCGCTTCCTTCAGCTCCAGAGAATATGAAGGCTCGGCGAGCATCATCATGTCGCAGCCCAGCTTTCCCGCGTTCATCTCCGCGGCGATCTTGGCCTGCAGGGTGCCGGTGCCTCCGTAGAAGAACTTGATTTCCGCCTTGGGGAACCGGGTGTTCAGGGTCTGGGTCATTTTTTCGATGATGTCTTCGTACATGGATGTGTAGATGACGAGTTTCCCGGAGACTTCCCCGGCGGCATCCTTAGCCGCCGCAGCGGGTTTTTTCTCGCCGCAGCTCACCAGCGTCATGGTGAGAGCCAGCCCCAGCAGAACGAGCCGCCGAACGGTCTTTCCACATCGGATCATGACGAGTCCTCCTGTTTTTGTTATCGTGTCGCTTAAAAGTCTAATGCCCCGGATTTCCCGCTGTCAAGCCGAGGGCCCCGGCGCCGCCGGATCCTTGGAGACCATGATGTCCAGGATGATCCGGTCCGTGTCGTCCATGCCGGTGTTCCCGATCCGGACCAGGTTCCTCAGGCTCTTTTCCACGTCCTTTTCGTTGATTCCCTTGTCCCCGTTTATGGAGATATCCTCCATGGCCAGCAGGGCGGACCGGAAGGCCGCCTCCACCACCGAGGCGATCTTCAGGGCGCAGCCGTCCTTGGCTCCGTCGCAGACCATGCCGGTGAGGTTGGCCACCATGTTCTGCACCGCCCGGTAGACCCGCGCCACCCCGCCCCCCAGCAGGAAGACGATCCCGCAGGAGGCCCCGATGCCGGCGGTGAAGGCGCCGCACATCGCCGTAAGGCGGTCCAGCCCTTTGCGGGCGTGGATGGCCGCCAGGTTGCTCATCACCAGGGCCCGGTGCAGTTCCTCCTCCCCCAGCCCCATCTTCTCCGCGGCGGCCACCACCGGCAGCGACACGGTGATGCCCTGGTTTCCGCTGCCCGAGTTGGTCAGCACCGGGAGGTTGCAGCCCGCCATCCGGGCGTCCGAGGCCCCCGAGGCCAGCTCAACCCCGTAGGTGGTGATGCTCTCGGAGAGGATCTTTTTTTCCACCCCCGCCTTTATGGACCTCCCCACCTGCAGACCGTAGGCCCCCCGGAGCCCTTCCAGGGCGACGAGTTTGTTGAGACGGGCCCCCTCCAGAAGGAATTTCAGCGGCTCCAGCGGGGCCTCCCGGGCGAACTCGTAGATGTCCAGAAGCGACCGGGTTGAGATCTCCGGCTCCGTCCCCGCCTCCTCCGGATCGGTGAAATCCTCGAAGAGGATCTTCCCGTCCCGTTCGATCCGGGCGATCCCCGTGTGGGTGTGCCGGATGACCACCGACGAAGACCGGTCCCCCAGGACCACCCGGGCCTGGATGTACAGGTTCTCCTCCCCCTCGTACTGGGAAATGGAGACCAGATGCCGCTCCACAAAGGAGGCGGCCTTTTCGATCTTCTCCGGCGGAACCGCGGAGATCACCTCCAGCCCCCGGGAGGACTCGCCCCCGGCGTAGCCCAGGGCGGCGGCGATGGGGATGCCGGTCATTTTCGTCCCGGGGATGCCCACCCCCAGGGCGTTCTTGATGATGTTTCGGCTCAGTGCCAGCTCGATCCGGTCCGGGTCGGGGACCTCGGCGGCCTCGCCCAGCAGCGTCTCCCGGGCCTTGGCGCAGGCCAGGGCGATGGCGATGGGCTCGGTGCAGCCCACCGCCAGGGCCGTCTCTTCCTTCAGCAGCCGGGTATATCGTTTCGTTCTGTCCATGTCGGTGTCCTTTTCGTTTCGATGGGCTCGGGGCGGCGCTCGCAGGAGTTCATCGATCGGCGGGATGGAAATCGGAGGTCCGCCCCGGGCGCATCGGATTCCAGGAAAGGGTATACCGAAAGGGCCGGCTTGTCAAAGGGATCGCCCGCCGACCCCGGCTTGACACGGCTCGCCGAAACATGGTGATTTACCATTGCAACGGAAAAACTCCTCTTTCCGGGACGGTAACATGATCGTGATGAAATTCGGCGGCTCCTCGGTGGGCAGCGCCGAGATGATGGACAAGGCCCTGGATATCGCGGTGTCGCGCCTGGAGTCGGCGCCGGTGGTCGTGTCGTCGGCCATGTCCAAGGTGACGGACTCGCTTCTGATGATGACGGATCTGGCGGTGACGGGGGACGGGAACGGCGCCATGGGGGTGGTGGAAAAAATCATCCAGAGGCATCTGGATCTGGCGGAGTCCTTCCTGTCGGGGAAAAACCTCGCCCAGGCCAGGGAGAGGATCGAGGGGATGCGCCGGGGGCTTCTGTCCCTGGCCAAGGGGCTGTCGCTGCTGAAGGAATGCTCCCCCCGGTCCAGCGACGCGGTGGTCTCGTATGGAGAACTCCTCTCCACCACCCTGCTGGCGGCCCGGGCCCGGGAGCGGGGACTGAAGGCGGACCTGGCGGATTCCCGGACCTTCATGCGCACCGACGACCGCTTCATGTCCGCCGCGCCGGACTTCAGGGAGACCCGGAAACTGACCCGGCGGAAGCTGAAGCCCGCCCCGGGCAAGCTGGTGATCTGCCAGGGTTTCATCGGCTCCACCCGGGACGGGGTCACCACCACCCTGGGCCGGGGTGGGTCGGACTACAGCGCCACCATCATCGGGGCCGCTCTGGGGGCGGAAACGGTGGAGATCTGGACCGATGTGAGCGGCATCCTCACCACCGACCCGAGGCTCGTCCCCGAGGCCCGAAGCATTCCCAAGATCAGCTACGGGGAGGCGGCGGAGCTGGCCTACTTCGGCGCCAAGGTGGTCCACCCCTCGTCCATCCAGCCGGCGGTGGAACAGGGCATCCCGGTGTTCATAAAAAACACCAACGACCCGGCCCACCCCGGAACGGTGATCCTGGCCGAGACCAGGGGCCGGGGGCTGCGGGCCATCGCCTTCAAAAAAAAGGTCACACTGATCAACGTGATTTCCACCCGGATGCTGAACGCCTACGGCTTTCTCAACCGGATCTTCACCGTTTTCGAGAAGCACAAGACCTCGGTGGACCTGGTGGCCACGTCGGAGGTGTCGGTGACCATGAGCGTGGAGAATACCGCCTATCTGAAAAGCATCGTCCGGGACCTGGAGGAGTTCTCCGACGTGGACATCCGCCGCGACAAGGCCACCATCTGTCTGGTGGGCCGGGATGTCTGGGAGGAGCAGTCCTTCTTCGTCCGGGTTTTTCAGGCCCTGCGGGACATCCCCGTCAAGCTCATTTCCCTGGGGGCGTCGAACATCAACCTGAGTTTCGTTGTAATGGAAGAGAACTGCGACGAGGCGGTCAGACTGCTGCATCGGGAGTTTTTCGAAAAATCCTCCTGACCGCCTCCAGATTCGCCTCGCCCAGGGGCGAATCGCCCCCCTCGGCATACATGCCCTCGATTTTATCCCGATGGATCTCCAGCGCCCTGTGGCGCAGGATCTTCTGCGTGGAGTTCATCATGCCGTTCTCCTCGCTGAAGGCTTCCTCCAGGATCCGGAAGGTGGCGGGCAGCCACTGGGGTGGGAACCTCCTGGCGTAATACGGGTCCCGGCGGAAGGAAAAAATCGAGTCCCGGATCTCCTGAAGGATGTCCTCCGGGTCGGTCAGGTATTTCTCCGCCGCCGCAGCCCGAACCGCCTCCTGATCCAGAACCACCAGGGCGGAGGTGTACTTCCGGTGGTCGTTGTACAGCAGGATCTGGTGCACCATGGGCGAGCCGATGGTCATGGCCTCCTCGATCTCCTCGGGGGAGTACTTTTCCCCGTCCGGAGAGATCAGCAGGGCTTTCTCCCGGCCCACCACGACGAGAAACCTGTCCTCGTCCACGTAGCCCCGGTCTCCGGTGCGCAGAAGTCCGTCCTTCAGAACCTCCCGGGTGGCCTCCTCGTTGCGGTAGTAACCCTTCATCACGTTGGGCCCCCGGACGCAGATCTCCCCCACCTCCCCGATCCCCGCGGGATAGCCGCCGGAGTTCAGGATCTCGCAGCTGGAGCCGGGGAGGATCTTGCCGCAGCTGCCGAACTTGTGCGCCCGGGGGGAGTTGGTGGAAACCACCGGGGAAGCCTCGGTGAGCCCATAGCCCTGATACACCGGCATGCCCAGGGCGTTGAAAAACTCCTGGAGCTTCACGTCCATCAGGGCCCCCCCGCCGACGAAAAATTTCAGCCGGTTTCCGTAGAGTGCCCGGATCTTCGAAAATACGAGCCGGTCCGCCAGGCGGTAGGGGACGCAGGCCCGAATCCGGGTTCGGAGCCGGGGACGGTTCCATCCGTCCCCATGGTACCTGATCCCCGCCCGGAGCCCCATGTAAAAAAGGGTCCGGACGATTCCGCCCCTCCTGTCGATGTCCCGCAGAATTTTCCTCCGGAAGGACGCGGCCAGGGAAGGCACCGTCAGCAGGAAGACCGGGCTGGTCTCCTGCAGACTCTGGGGGAGGCTGCGGATCATCCCCAGCCGGCCCCCCCTCATGTCGGCGAAATACAGCGAGATACCCCGCAGGAGGGAGCAGAAGATCCCCGTGGTGTGGGCGAAGGCGTGGTCGCAGGGCAGAACCAGAAGGGTCTGATACTCCAGGGGAGGAATCTGGAACACCCGCACCGCGTCCTGGCTGTTGGAATAATAGTTCAGGTGCGTCAGCATGACGCCCTTGGGGTTGCCGGTGGTCCCGGAGGTGTAGGAGATGGACACCAGGTCGTCCTCGGAGATCTCCTCCTCCAGTCGGGCCAGTTCGTCGAAGGGAAAGTCCCGGGCGCCCCGATCCAGGCACTCCGCCAGCGCCAGGGCTCTCTCCGGGGGGAAGGGGGCCAGGGCTTCCCGGAGGGCGGGGCCGTCCTCCCCCAGAAAGACCAGGGTGAAGGGCCGTTCGATGCCCGGAGCGGCCTGAAGGGCCTTCTCCAGGGCGGCCCCCCCTACGGCCAGCACCGTCGCCCCGGAATGATTCATCCGGAAGACGATTTCCTCCGGCATGAGCTGGATCGAAAGGGGCACCGAAACCCCCGCCGCCAGCAGGGTCCCCATCTCGGCCACGATCCATTCGGGGCTTCCCTCGGCGAGGACGGCAACCCGGTCGCCCTTGCGAAGGCCGCTCTTCAGGAGCCAGGAGGCGAAGCGGCGGGACATGGCATGGATCTCGGAATAGGAGAAGGACAGCCAGCCCGCGTCGGTTTTTCGCGCCGCGTAGGTCCTGTCGGGAAAGGCCCGGGCCGCCTGGGCCAGGGCCGCGGTTACGGTCCGCTTCATTTCCCCTTTTCCGCAAGATGGGCGCGGATTGCCTCCACGACCCAAAGGTGGTCCTCCTCGTGGGCCATGCCGGACACGGTGATGGCGCCCACGACCCCGGTGCCCCGGAGGATGATGGGAAAACCGCCGCCGTGAACGGCGTACTCCGTCGTGGAGACGAAGTATCTCTGTTCCAGGGACAACCCGTGGTGCCGGAGAAACACACCCATGTAGTAGGAGCTTTTGCCGAACCTGGCCACGGTCCTGACCTTCCGTTTGATCCATTCGTCGTTGTCCGGCCGGGTGCCGTCGAAGGAATAATGGAAGAGCTGGTGCCCGAAACGGGTGATGTCTATGGCGATGGCCCGTTTTTCCTTCTTCGCCCTCTCCATGAGAAGCAGCCCGATATCCAGGGCGGTTTCGGAGGAAAACGACGAGAACTGAAGCTCCTGGTGCTCTCTCTCCAGGGATTCCAGAAGATCCGTAAGACTCGCATCCATAATGGGGGTGATTATACACCGGTTCGCCGGAAATGACCAGAATCCGCAGCCGGGGCTTTTTCCCTCCTTTCCCGTCTCCGGAATACCGACTATAATCCTGAACGATGAAAAAAGACCCTACGCCGAACATCGCCGCCGCCCTCAAAAGAAAGACCCTCGCCGTGGGCTCCGGCAAGGGGGGGGTGGGAAAGTCCACCACCGCCCTGAATCTGGCGGTTTTTTACGCCCGCCTGGGGATCCGGGTGGGACTCTGCGATATGGACCCCCTGTCCAACATCGCCACCATACTGGATCTGGGGGAGGACCGGCTGGGGCGGTCCGGGGGAACGGGCGCGCAGCCGGCGACCCTGGAGGACTACGCCGTCCCGGTTTTCGCCAACCTGGACCTCCTCTTTCCCCGCCCCAAGCTGAGCCGGGAGGAGGGCTCGGGGACGCTGCTGCGTCTGTTCTCCTCCTTCGCCCGGGACATGCATCGCCGCTACGACCTTCTGATTCTGGACCTTCCCGCCGGCACGGGACGGGAGGAAAACCTCGCCTTTCTGCCCTTCGCCGCCCACCTTCTGGTGGTGGCCACCTCGGAGCCCACCTCACACGTGTCCGCCGGAGGCTATGTGAAGGCGGCCCTGGAGACGGCTCCGGACATCGGTATTTATTTCTGGCACAACAAATACCTTCTCGTTCAGGACGGCGGTTTCAACCCCCGGGGGATCATCGACAACTATAACCGCCATGTGCAGCCGGAGCTGCGCCTGGATCTCCGGGTGTCGCGGACGGTGGACATCGCTTTCATCCCCCACGACCCGGCGCTGGACCTTCTGCAGAACGCCCTGTCCCTGGAGGGCAGCATCCGGATAAAACTGCTGGAAGCCTGCGAGGTGCTGCAGAAAAAGCTCCTGGCGGACACCCCCGATGATCTGGACCTGGACGAGAACAGCCGCAACCTGATCCTGCACTACATCGCCCGGCGGGGGGAGATTTCCAACGTGGAGGTCTACTGCCGGGAACTGGAAGAGTACTACCGGGATTTCCACGCCTCCTCCGGCACCCCCCGGTACGGCAAGTTTCTGGCCCGAAAAAAGAAGGCCCTGACGACGGAAAAAAACCGGGCCGCCCTGCGGTCCTTCGTGGGAACCTTGAAGAAAAACCTGCTCCGCATCCACGCCCTGCGGGCCCGGGCCGTGCTGGACGAGGCCCTGGAGGAGATCGGGGACTCCACCCGGATCTTCGGGGGCGCCCGATCGCCCCGGACGGAGAAGAAGATCCACGAGGCGGTCTCCCGGGTTCTGGCGGAGGGCGTCCGGCGGCACGAGAAACTGGACTCCTTCACCCGCAATCTCCTGGGGGTCCTGCTTTTCCACTTCGCCCTGTCGAAGATCATGAATTCCCACGGGGTGCAGAACCGGGTCTACGATTTTGTGCCCAAACGGAAAAACCCCCGGGGCGCCTATGTCAGGGACAAGTATCGGCAGATCCACTACCTGGTGGAGAAGGACGAGGAGTACCACGAGAGATATTTCCATCTGATCAGGGATCTGTTCCCGGTGGCGCTGAAACAGCTGGCGGTCCTGGTGGAAACCTTCCGGCTATCCCCGCTGGTGCTGCGGAACCCCTCTTCCGGGGAGGCGAACAGGAATGCCTACCTGAAGCTGCTGACCAACTTCGTCCACGACGCGATCCATTCGGGGCTGGGAGTGTTCATCGGCTTCAAGTTCAATACCGCCGCGGAGGCCATCAAGGCCGGTGCCCGGGACCTGCTTCAGGTGATGGGGGTCGCGCCCCCGTCGGCGGACGAGAAACCCCGCCGGGTGAGCCGGGCGGAAAAACCGAGGATCGCCGCGGAAGCGAAGAACACCGCCCGATAACCCGCCACCAGGGCCACCGCCGAGCCGATGACCGGCCCGGCGGCCATCCCCACGGCGTTCATCGCCGAGGAGAGGCCGTATATCGAGCCCTGCTTCTCCTTGGCCGCGGTGGCGGC
>JAKQWJ010000073.1 GCA_029562045.1 Spirochaetota bacterium
CAGGTCGATGGCGGCGGCGCGCTGGAAGGGCAGGGGGATGTTGGCCTTGTTGGCCGCCACCAGGGCCTGGCTCACCTTCACCACATTGCCTCGAGCCAGGAAATGGGTTTCCAGGAGGTCCGAATCCACGGGGATTCCCGCCTTGGTCAGCATGATCCGGGCGTCCACGATGGCCGAGGAATTGACATGGCGGAGCCACATGCCCACCAGCCGGCCCATGCCCACCGGGGCTCCGGACAGAAGGGCCCGAAACCAGAGCCCGAAAAATTTCAGAAAAATGACCAGGAACCCGATGGCCAGGACGCCGACAAAACCGAAAATGATCAAAGTTTCCATGTATCCTCCTAAATCTTTTTAACCGTGATGCGGCTGCCCCGGACCCGAACCACCGTCACCGGGCTCCCCTGGGGAATGAACTCGCCGTCCGCTTCCACTGCGTAGACCACCCCTTCGATCTCCGCCCGCCCCGACGGCCGCAGGGCGCTCACCGCCGTCCCGCCCTTCCCCGCAAGATCCCGGGGAACCGTCTCGTCCTCCTGCGGACCCATGTCGGACAGCATCTCTTCGGAGCCGCCGGCGGTTCCCCGGATGGTGGTCTTCAGCGTCAGCCTGTCGAAGAGCCTCAGTTTCGGCGCCCAGAGGGCTATGAGTCCGATTCCCGCCAGTCCCGCCACCAGAGCGGATATCACGATAAGGAGGTTCCGGGACATGAGGCCCCACTCCCAGGGAGTGTCGGGGATGACGAAGTCCTGCATGGACAGAACCAGAGACGCGGCGATGAGAACGATGCCGGTGATGCCGGTGATGCCGAAGCCGGGGATGATGAAAAGCTCGATGACCAGAAGGCCCACCCCCAGCAGAAAGAGCAGCAGCTCCAAGGACCCCAGGGTTCCCATCATGGCGTTGCCGCCGAAGAGGGTGATGAAACAGATGACCGCCACCGTTCCGGGGATGCCGAAGCCGGGGGTGGATATTTCCAGAAACAGGGCCACCAGCCCGATGAGGATCAGAAGCCCCTGAACGGGCCCGGAGGTGATGATGCCCACGATCCGGTCCGCCGGGCTTATCCGGACCTCCACCGCCTCACCGTCCGCCCCGATTTTTCCCATCAGGTCGGCGAGATCCACCGCGGTCCCCCGGGAGAGGCCGTACCTCTCCGCCTCCCCGGCGGTGAGGGAGAGAAGCTTCCCTTTGGGGGAGATCACCGCTCCCCGCTTCACCGAAGCGGGGCTCTCCTTCAGGAGGCGGTCCGCTTCTTCCGCGGTGACGGCCCGGTGATGCCCCGCCTCCACCACCTCCACCAGTTCCACGTCCAGGTCCACCATGGCCAGGGCTATGGCGACGGGGTGGCCGTTTTTTTCCGCCAGGGCCGCCATCTGGGTCCGCACCGCGCTGACGGTTTTCTCCCCCGCCGCCTCGGTCTTTCCTTCGGCCCCCATGATCACCGGAGCGGCTGCGCCGATGGAGGTCCCCGGAGCCATATAGATCTCCCCGCAGCTCATGGCGATCAATGCTCCGGCGGACCAGCTCACCCCCATGCCCCCGGGTCCGCTGCGGACATAGGCAATGGTTTCCGCATCCCCGATGGAGCCGATGTAGGAGGATATCAGCAGCGCCGAATCCACCCTGCCCCCGAAGGTGTCGATGTCGTAAACCAGGAAGCCCGCGCCGCCGTCCAAAGCCGCGGCGGACTGCCGTTTGACGAAGGCCACCATGGATGGCTCGATGTCGCCGTGAATCGGGATTACATAAGCCGGACCCGGGGGCCCCGCCGGGTTCCCGTCCGCCCCGTGGAGCGGGACGACGAAAAAAAAGAGCGCCGCCACGGCGATGATCGATGCCGGTATCTGTCTCACCTGTTCCTCTCTTGGCTTTAATATAGGAAAAATCCCGGCTTTTCTCAAGAATTATCGCACCCCCCGGGGGATATTTTGCCTTTTTCCCCGGTTTCCGCTATAGTGGGATCATGCCGAGTCCGCTGCGCGAAACCGATCTCTACCCCCCGGTGGCGGAATTCCTGGAAAAATCCGGCTACACCGTCCACGCCGAGGTCGCCGGCTCGGATATAACCGCCCTGCGGGACGGGGAAATCCTGGTGGTGGAGCTGAAGGTACGATTCAACCTGGATCTGGTGTTGCAGGCCGTCCGGCGTCAGCAGACCGCGGACCAGGTCTATGTGGCGGTGCCGCTGCGGGGGGGGCGGCCCTACCCTCCCCGCTGGGGCCTCGTCCGGGATCTCTTCCGGCGTCTGGGGGCGGGGGTCCTCTTTGTCCGCTTCCGGGGGAAGGAAGCTCCCGTCGTCGAAACCGCCCTGCCTCCGGGGGATGGCCGGGGGACGAAGAGGCCCTCGATCCGGAAGGCCCTGCTGCGGGAAATCCAGGGCCGGGGCGGGAACTTCAACGTCGGGGGCTCCTCGGGCCGTCCCATAGTGACCGCCTACCGCACCGAAACCCTACGGATCGCCGAACTGCTTCGGGACGGGGAGCTCTCCCCCAAGGCGCTCCGGGATCGGGGAGCGGGTCCTAAATGCCCGGACATTCTGCGCAGAAACCACTACCGGTGGTTCGAAAAGGTCTCCCGGGGGCTGTACCGTCTTTCCCCCGCCGGGCGGGAGGCCCTGGAGCGCTACGGTGAGGTGCTCCGGGCGGCCGGCGGGGCAGCGGCCCCGCCGGCCGCCCGGCGTTGACAGCCCCTATCTTTCGATTTAAGCTGGAACGAGAAAATTTCAACTCGTCGTCGGGAGGGCTCATGAATTACATCGAAAAAATGTTCGGCCTGGAAGGCAAGAATGTCGTCATCACCGGGGGGGCGGGCGTCATCGCCGGAACCCTGGCGGAGGCTCTGGTCAGGGCGGGGGCGAAGGTCTGCCTCTGGGGCCGGGGAACCAACCACCCCGTGGCGGACGCGGTGAAGAAGGTCGCCGACGCGTCGGGGAAACCCGCCATGGTCTTCGGGGTCACGGTGGATACCGGGGTCGAGGAGGACGTCAGGAAGGCCATCGCCGAAACGGAAAAACTCATGGGGCCTCCCAATGTCCTCATAAACGGCGCCGGAGGAAACAAGGGCAAGGCGCCCTTCGTGGACCTGGACGTGAATCTTTTCAACGAGATCGTGGACATGAACATCCTGGCGGGGCTGGTGATTCCCACCAAACACATGGCCTCCTACTGGATCGGCAGGGGGATCAAGGGCTCCATCATCAACATGACCTCCATGGCCTCCTACATCCCCCTTTCGGGGACCTGGGCTTACGGCGCGGCGAAATCCGCTACGCTGAACCTGACCATGGCCACCGCCAAGGAGTTCGCTCCCTACGGGATCCGGGTCAACGCGGTGGCGCCGGGTTTCTTCATCGGGCACCAGAACAAGGCTCTGCTCATCAAGAACGAGGCCACGGGGGAACTCACCGAACGGGGCAAGGCGGTGATCGGCCACACTCCCTTCGGCCGCTTCGGCAACCACGATGAACTGGCGGGGGCGACGATCTTCCTGATCAGCGACGCCGCCTCGGGCTTCGTCACGGGCGTGTCGCTGCCGGTGGACGGAGGCTATCTCGTCCACAACATTTAGGGGCACACCATGAACAATTTCCTCGACGAAAACTTCCTTCTCGGCTCCGACACCGCCCGGGAACTGTACCACTCCTTCGCGAAGCCCATGCCCATCTTCGACTATCACTGCCATCTCCCCCCCCGGGAGGTGGCGGAGAACAAGAACTTCCTCAACCTCACGGACATCTGGCTGAAGGGGGACCACTACAAATGGCGGGCCATGCGGGCCGCGGGGGTGGACGAGAAGCTCATCACCGGGGACGCGTCGGACGAAGAGAAGTTCCTCGCCTGGGCCCGCACGGTTCCGAAAACCCTGGGCAATCCTCTCTTCTCCTGGACCCACCTGGAGCTGAAGCGCTACTTCGGAATCGAAGGCATGGTTCTTTCCCCCGACACGGCCCGGGAGGTCTGGGACCGGGCCAACGGGCAGCTGTCGGGTCCGGGCTTCAGACCCCGGGCCATCATGGAAAAGTTCCGGGTCAAGCTGGTCTGCACCACCGACGACCCCGCCGACGACCTGGCCTGGCACAGGATGGTGGCCGCCGACCCGTCCATGACGACCCGGATGCTCCCCGCCTACCGGCCGGATCAGGCCATGGACCCGGAAAACGCGGCGCGGTACAACGCCTACCTGGAAACCCTGGGGACGGCGGCGGGGCTTTCCATCAGGACCTTCGCGGATCTGGTGGAGGCCCTGGACAAACGGCACCGCTTCTTTCACGAAAACGGATGCCGCCTCACCGATCACGCCCTGGTGGTTCTCCCCACGGAATCCCTGTCCGCCGGGGACCTGGAGGCGGCCTTCCGGAAGGTCCGGGACGGGAAAAACCCCTCCCCCGCCGAAGCCGACGGGATCCGATTCGCCGTGCTCCAGGCGGTGGCCCGGATGAACGCCCGCCGGGGCTGGACCATGCAGCTCCATCTGGGGGCGGTGCGGAACATCAACAGCCGGATGTTCGCCGCCCTGGGGGCCAACACGGGCTACGACGCCATGGGCGACGGGCCGGTGGCCACGGGACTGGTGAAACTCCTGGACTCCCTGGAGAAAACCGGCGAGCTTCCCCGGACCATCCTGTACAGCCTGAACCCCCGGGACAACGAAGTTCTCCTTACCATAGCGGGAAGTTTCCAGGGGGACATCCCCGGCAAGATGCAGCTGGGTTCGGGCTGGTGGTACAACGACCAGAAGGACGGCATGGAGGAGCAGATGCGGACCCTGGCCAACATGGGTCTTCTGTCGGTCTTCGTGGGGATGCTCACCGACTCCCGGAGCTTCATGTCCTATCCCAGACACGAGTATTTCCGCCGGGTTCTCTGCGGGATCCTGGGAGGCTGGGTCGACGCGGGGGAGGCTCCCAGGGATCTGCGCCTCCTGGGAGGCATGGTGGAGGATATCTGCTACAACAACGCGAAAAACTATTTCCACATGTCCGTGGATTGAAGGAGACTACTCGATGAAAAAACTGGAAAAATATTCCTTCGGCGTGGGGGACCGCTTCACCCGGCAGGGCAGGGCCCAGCTGGCGGCCCTCCTGGAGGCGAAAAAACTGGGGGTGGACATCGTTCCGGTATGGAACAAGTCCTTCCGGGAGCACTCGATCATTCACACCCAGCCCGACTCGGTCCGGGCCGAGGCGGACGCGGCGGTGAAGGCTCTGGGCTGGAAGAACGGGTACTACGTGGACGCCGACCACATCGGCCTGAAAAACGTGGACCTCTTCATCTCCGCCAGCGATTTCTTCACCCTGGACGTGGCGGACTTCTCCGGGAAACCCGCCGACCAGGGGAGCGTCGCGGACTTCATCGCGGCGCACCGCAGGTATATCGGCAAGCTCCGGGTGGAGGGCATCGATCATCCTCTGGACATCACCGAAGGGGTCATCGAAAGCGCCGCCCGGAAGTATCTGCTGGCGGTGCAGGAGGCGGGAAAGATATACCGCCATGTGGAGGCGAAGAAGGGAAAGGGGAACTTCATCACCGAGGTCTCCATCGACGAAACCGACGCGCCCCAGAGCCCGGTGGAGATGCTCTTCATCCTCTCCGCCGTGGCCAGGGAGGGGATCCCCGCCCAGACTGTGGCCCCCAAGTTCACCGGCCGCTTCAACAAGGGGGTGGACTATGTGGGAGACCTGGTCCAGTTCGAAAAGGAGTTCAACGAGGATCTGGCGATCATCGCCTTCGCCGTCCGGGAGTTCGGCCTGCCCGGGAACCTGAAGCTCAGCGTCCACTCGGGGAGTGACAAGTTTTCGATATACCCCGCCATCCGGAAGGCCATCAAGAAGCGCGACGCGGGCCTTCATCTGAAAACCGCCGGCACCACCTGGCTGGAAGAGCTCATCGGCCTGGCCTGCGCCGGCGGCGAGGGGCTGGTCATCGCCAAAGAAGTGTACCGCAAGGCCCACGGCCGCTACGATGAGCTCTGCGGTCCCTACGCCTCGGTCATCGACATCGACAAGACGAGGCTCCCCTCCCCGGACGAGGTGGACCTCTGGGACGAAAAGAAGTACTCCGAAACCCTGCGCCACGTGCAGTCCAACCGGAACTACAACCTCCACGTCCGCCAGCTCCTGCATGTGGGCTACAAGGTGGCCGCCGAAATGGGAGACCGCTATTACCGGGCCCTGGAGGATCACGAGGAGGTCATCGCCCACAATGTCACCGAGAACCTCTTCGACCGCCACATAAAACGGGTGTTCGTTTAAACAGAAAAGGCCCCCGGAAACGGGGGCCTTTTTTTCGGTTCCGGCGGCCCGGGCGACGCCTGTCCCGGGGCCCGGTCAAGGCCTGCCCCGGTGCTCAGGCGAGGCCGGACAGCAGAAAGGAGTACCCCGCCGCCACGCCGAAGACCACCGCCGCGGGGCGGAGGATGCCCGCCAGACTGCTCATCAGATTGGTCTTGAAGTACTCGTTGGTCACGATGAGACAGACATGGATGGGGCTCAACATCATCCCCAGAAAGCCGCTGGCGTGCCCCAGCACCACCATGGACAGCAGCGCCCCGGGTGCGGGATCGGCCCCGGCGAGGCGGAGGATGACGGGAAAGCTGGCCCCGATGTAGCCCACAGTTATGCCCGTGGTCAGGCCGCTGACGAAGGGGATCAGCACCACCAGGGCGACCACGGGAATCCCGAAGGTGTCCAGTTCCTCCCGGATGGCGTCCATCAGCAGGATGCCCCCGGGCATTTCGGATTCGATGAAGGCCCCATACACCCGGGCCAGGACGATGATGATCGCCAGGCTCAGGGTCCGTCGGGACTTCAGGACCCGCATCCAGACCTCCCGGGAGGAGGGCCGCTGGATCTGCAGGACCAGAATCCCGGAGAAGACACCGATCACCATGGGGAGGTATTTATTGAAGGCCGCTACGGGCGGGGCAAGGATCAGGATAAGACCATAGACGACGATGACCGTCAGGGTGGGAAGGATCAGCGGCAGAAAGGCCTTCCCCGGTCCGGAGGGGCTGGATTCGGGCCGCACCTTCCGGAGCAGAAAGACATAGCCTGCCAGGAGGGCGGCGGCATACAGGGGGAGCATCATCACCACGAAGAACCAGATGGGCAGCCCCGACAGGTCCACCGCCAGCAGCACCCCCGGGTAGAGGGGCCACCAGAACTCCCAGACATGGCGGAACCAGTAGTTGATCCTGACTTTTTCCATGCCGCTGAGATGGTTCTCCCGGTCCGCATCGTCCAGGAGGGGGGCGGAAAAGAGGGCCCCCGCGGGCATGGGGAGGAGCCCCACCACTCCGGGGAGTGCCGCCAGAGTGGCCCTTTTGGAGAGCCGGGTCCGCAGGCTGGACACCAGATCCTTCATCGTGCCCGCCTCGGACATCAGGGAACTCAACCAGATGACCCCGACGATGATGAGGACCAGAAAGAAATTGTCCGGCGAAAAAGCCCGGGCCCCGGCCACCCGGGCCATGGACGCGGGGGAATGTCCGGTCCAGACCGCCAGAAGGACAATCCCCGCAGCCAGAGCAGTTTCGAGGCTTTTCGTGAGCTTCTGCACCGCCAGGATTCCCAGGAGGGAGGCGAAGACCCGCAGAATATAGGGGACATGGGAAAATATTTCCATACGAACTCATCCTTGAACCGGAATCGGAAAAAATGAGTTTATCCCAAAAAAGGCAACCCTTCAACCGCCCTTTTTCACCGAAAAACATTGACAAGCCCGCCGGGCCGGTCTAGGATTCGGGGCATGAAATACGAGACACAGCATCTGGAAGGCGAGGAGGTCCTCGCCATCGCCCGCGCCGCCGCCGTGGCGGCGCGCACCGCACCCAAGGCCCGGGGGATCGACGACATCCTGACCCTGGTCCTCACGGGAGCGGAGAAGGACCGGCTCGCCGACGAGGTCCTGCGGATCGGGGAGGAAAAAGGGATCGGCATCTTTGTCCGGGACTCGAAGAATCTCCGCGGCGCGGGGGCGGTCCTCCTGGTGGGGGTGAGAAACAAGGTCCGGGAGGTCCCGAACTGCGGGTACTGCGGCTACCCCGACTGCACGGCCAACGCCCGGGCGGGCGGGGTCTGCGCCATGTGCGTCACGGACCTGGGCATAGCCGTCGGTTCCGCCGCCTCCGTGGCCGCCGACCGCAGGGCCGACACCCGGGTGATGTTCACCATCGGCAAGGCCGCCCTGGGCATGGGACTTCTCCCCGACGCCGCGGCGGCCTTCGCGCTGCCCTTCACCATCGCCGGCAAGAACCCCTTCTTCGATCGGAAGTGATTCCGCCGGGGGCCCCGGTGAGTCCGGAACCCCGGATCCGGAACCGGCCCGGACCAACCCGGGAACCCCGACGGTCCGCCGATGAGCCGCCGGGGGGACGGTTCCCGGAGGGGCCTCCCGGCGGGCCCCCGCGATGCCCCGGTCAAGCTCCGGGGAGCCGGGCGCGCCGCCGGGGACAGCGCGCCGCCCGGGGCCGTCAGACCAGTTCCACCGCCAGTTCCGGGAACTCCTTCTGAAACTCGCCGGCCAGTTCCCGCATCAGGCCCTGGCGCACCACGGCGGTCACCATGCCGGCGCAGAAGCATTTCTGCCGCGCCTCGGGGTGGCCCACCTCCACCAGGAGCCTCTTTTCCGCCGCGCCGTAACTCACCTTCCGGACCAGCCCCAGATCCAGAACGCTGAGCCGGGTCTCCGGTTCCTTCACCTTCGACAGGACGAGATCAATCCGCCTTTTCATTTCCGGGTCCATCGGGGGAACCTCCTTTCAGGAAAAAAGGCTTCAATCCGGACAGGACGGACTCGAGGGTTTCGCCGAACCGGTCCTTTACCGGCCGCAGATGCAGGAAGAAATTCTTGTTGTCCGCGTAGCAGCAGAAGTGGCGCAGGTGTTCGGGGTTCCGGATCTTTTCCAGAAGTTTCCTGAGTTTTTCGTCCATGCCTCCGCGGTCCCACAGGAGAACGAAGGTTTTTCCGTCCCGGGACACCGTTTCCCGGTTCAGCCCGTCGAAGCCCGCCACGGCGTTCCGGGCCCGGGACAGGTAGGACTGGGACACGATGTGCCCCTCCCCGGCGAGTTTTCCATCGGCGTAGAGCTGCAGGAAATACTTGTCGTAGCGGTTTATCAGCAGGGAAATGGGCATATAGAGCACCGACTGCCGGGGCAGCAGGGTGAAGGTCCCCTTGGCTTCCCGATAGGGCTTCGCCAATTTATAGACGAAGTTGTACCCGATGGTGCCGCCGAAATTGACGTAATCGGTGTCCCGGGGCTTGAAAACCTCTTCGGCCTCCCGGCTTATCCAGCCGGAGATCCACCTGTTTTTCTTTCGTCCCCGGAAGTACCCCAGGGTGGAAAACAGCCCCAGGGCGATGAGCGGAATGATGTACTGCTGGTCCATGTGCTCCCCTATGTTCGCCCGATCAGGTCGTTCTTGAGGTCCTCCACGTCGATCCGGGCAAGATCCTCCGCCCCCCGAACCCCGTCGGGGAGATGGAAGGAGGTGAAAACCGGAAATCTCCGGAAACTGTCCTCGACTTTTTCCTTGCATGCCCCTTCGTCGGGGGCCTTGTTCAGGCAGACGCTGTCGATCCGGACCTCCAGCTTTTCCAGCTCGTGCCGGATCCGCAGGGCCTCCGCCAGGGACAGATCGTCGGGATTGACCACCACCGTGAGGTAGCTCTCCTCCTGAAAAATGCGGTGCAGCCCGGTGAGCCGGCTGCGTATCCCCGACAGCCGGGAATAGATCCGGTCCTCGTCTTTTTTCACCGCCCCCCGCACCACCGAGGCTTCCGGGTTGAGCCGCAGGACAGTCTGCCTCTTCTCCAGAATCTTCTCCCGCATCCCTGTCAGTTCCCGGACCCACATCAGGGAGATGGACGGCATGGCCAGGAACCGCAGGGTCAGCGCCGTGGGAGGAGTGTCGAAGACGATCAGGTCGTAGTCCTCCCGGTGCTCCCGGTGGATGTGTTCGATGGCCCAGAGGACGGCGTACTCCTCGGTGCCGGGGGAATACTTCAGGATGTTGATGTAGGAATCCAGGTTGATGGTGGCATGGTATCGGTAATTCTCCCGGATCTCCTCCCGGCTCTCCTTCAGATAGCGGGACACCCAGGCCGCCAGATCGATCTCGATGCCGTCCAGCCGGGGCCCCAGGGAAGTCCGGGCATCGGTCAGCCGCGCCCCGAACACGTCCCCCAGGTTATGCGCCGGGTCCAGGGACACGATGAGGACCTTCCTCCCCTCCCGGCTGATCTGGCTGGCGACGGATGACGATATGGTGGTTTTTCCCACACCACCCTTGCCGAGAAAGAACGCGAGCTTTTTCATGCCTTCCCCCTAATCCACATGCAGCATGCCCATGACGGCCCCCAGCGGGTCCTGGGCGAAGTCGGCCCGGGAAACCATCAGGCCGATCTCGTCCTCCATGAAAGGCAGAAGCTCCATGGCCATGGCCGCGGGGGGTGATGGAAGGCCGATGAAACTTCCCAGGAGCAGGATGACGAAGATGTTCTCCATCTCCTTGACCTCGAACTCCAGCATGTCCGTGGCCTTGTCCCGGTTGACCTGGACGACGACCTTCCAGAACTTCCGGACGAAATCCCAGGCTTTATGCAGGACACCCTCACGCATCGAGAATCCTCCCGGGGCAAGAATGACAATTTTTCCCTTTTTCGTCCAGAGACGAAAAAGCCCGCGCGACGCTGCCGCCGCGCGGGCCCGAATGCGGATTTTACCGGGAAAGGATCAGGCCTTCGCTCCGGCGACGGCCTTCTTTCCGAAGTTTTTCAGGAACTCGTAGATCATGAAGAAGTTGAGCCCCAGCATGACCACGTTGATGGTCCCCACGGCGGACCCGGTGATGACGTTCTTGATGTTCGCCATGTCTTTGAAGAAGGTCGGAACGATGATGAGCATGTACCAGATGATGCCCACGGTGACGGTGACCCACAGCAGGACCGCGGGGATGAGAACCAGGTTCGTGTACTTCTCGTTGAGCTTCTTCTTGACCCACATGGCCGCGGTGAGCATGACGATGGAGGCGATGAGCTGGTTGGCGCCGGAGAAGGCCGGCCACAGGACGTTGTAGTTGCCGCTCCAGGCGAGGCCGATCCCCAGGAAGGCCATGATCAGGGACGCGATCCATTTGTTGGCGAAGAAGCTGTAGGCGGCGGTGTTTTTCTCTTTCAGGGGCAGGGCCAGCTCGCTGACGATGTAGCGGCCCAGCCGGTTGGTGGTGTCCAGCGTGGTGAGGGCGAAGGACGAAACCCAGATGGCCGCGAAGAGGGTCATGAACTCCTTGGTCATGAACGGGAAGGCGTGGTTGACCATGGCCCCGAAGCTCTGGGTGAAGCGGGGAATGGCTCCGGTCTTCAGGACCGTGGCGGTGTCTTTGAAGGCCAGCAGGCCGAAACCGGCGATGGAGATGACCACGATGGTGGACAGGAAGCCCTCGGTGAGCATGGAGCCGTAGCCGACGAACAGGGCGTCTTTTTCATCCCGGAGCTGTTTGGAGCTGGTTCCGGAGGCCACCAGGGAGTGGAAACCCGACAGGGCGCCGCAGGCTATGACCAGCGGGACGGTGGGCCAGAAGGGGGAGGGCTGTCCGCCGATGACCTTGGCGCTGAAACTGGTATACACCGGGATCGCATCGAAGCTTTTCATGGTGACGACCGCCGCGATGCCTCCGACAACGATGCCGAAGTACAGAAGGAAGGAGTTCAGGTAGTCCCGGGGCTGCAGCAGGATGTTCACCGGCATGGCCGAGGCGATGACGATGTACAGGAAGATCACCGCGAACCAGATGTTTTTGCTGGCCTTGATCCCGTAGGTTCCGCCGAGCCAGAAGGCCCCGATGAGAAGGACGATGCCCACCAGGGTGCTGATCCCGACCCCCAGCTTGGTGTTGTACATCAGGTATCCCAGCAGGACGGCGGCGGCGCAGAACAGGAAGAATGTGGACGCCACTTCCCCGCTTCCGCCGGCAAACTGACCCGCCACGATGTCGCCGAAAGCCGCCACCACCAGGATGCAGAGGAACAGAATGAACCAGGCGAAGGACTTTCCCGCGCCCTTGCCCATGAGGTCCTGGGCCACGAACTGCACCGACCGTCCGTCGTAGCGCACCGATGCGGTCAGGGCCAGGTAGTCGTGGATGGCGCCGATGAAGATGTTGCCGAACCAGATCCACAGAAGCCCCGGCAGCCACCCCCAGGCCACCGCCAGGGCGGGTCCGGTGATGGGCCCTGCGCCGGCTATGGACGCGAAGTGGTGACCGAAAAGAACGTACTTGCTGGTGGGGACATAGTCCACCCCGTCGGAGAGGCGTTTAGACGGGGCCTCCGGCGCCTCGTGCGACCGCAGCAGGTTGGTCTGGATTTTTCTTCCGTTGACGAAATAAAAAACCAGATATATCGCCAGGGCGATAACAGCAATTAAAGCACTCATTCAATCCTCCTACATTGTATCTTGTGGTATCGCTGCCGAATTCTACGCTCCTATTCACCAATTGTCAAGGAAATCATTCCGCCCTGTTTTCCCCGCGCCGGGAGGCCCCCGCATACGTTTAAACCCGAAAAACAATCCCGGCACTTCTCTTTTTCCCGCGCCGGGGGGCCCCCGCCCCCTTGCGGCATTCCATATTTTCAGGAAAACTGTCGCCATGGCAATGGAACGGACCTTCGTGATGCTGAAACCCGGGACGCTGCAGCGCCGGATCCTGGGAGAACTCATCTCCCGGTTCGAACGCAAAGGGCTGAAGATCGTCGCCCTCAGGCTGACCCGGATGTCCCCGGAACTCTGCGGGCTCCACTACGCCGAACATCGGGACAGGGACTTTTTTCCGGATCTCACGGCATACATGACCTCCGGCCCCGTCCTGGCCATGGCCCTGGAGGGGGAATCCGCCGTCACCGCGGCCCGCGGTCTCTGCGGCCCCACCCAGACGGAGACGGCTCCTCCGGGAACGATCCGGGGGGACTTCGGGGCCCGGACCCGGAAAAACATCGTCCATGCCTCGGATTCGCCGGAAAGCGCCGCCCGGGAGCTGGGCCTGTTCTTCTCCCCTGAAGACTACCATAATTGGGAGGACGACAATGCCCGATGGTTCGTCTAGTCCGTCGCTGCCGCGCTGGAACCTGGAGGTCCCCTACCCCGGGCTGGAATCCCCCGGGTTCCGGCGGGAGAAGGATCTCCTGCGCCGGCTCGTCCGCCGGGCGGCGGGGGCAGCCACCCGGGCCGCGGCTCCGGGGGAAGAGGGGCGGCTCCTTCTCTCCCATATCGAGGCCTATAACCGGGCGGCGGCCCTTCACGAAAAACTGTCCGCCTACGCCTACATGCACTTCTCCACGGATACCGGCAGCGCCGCCGCGGCCCGGGAACTGGAGGCCCTGGACACCCTGGCCCTCCCCCTGCGGAGGGCGGAGACGGAGTTCCGTGTCCTTCTGGGGGAGATGAAGACCCCGGTGGCGGCGCTCCTCCGGACCCACGCGGCCCTGCGTCCCTACGGGAGTTTTCTCCGGGAGCAGCGCTATCTGTCAAAACGGCAGATGACCCCGGACCTGGAGGAGCTGGCGGCGGACCTCGCCCTTTCCGGCGCCGACGCCTGGGAGAGGCTGCAGCAGGCGGTGTCCGCCGGTGTATCCATGGAATGGTCGAAGAAGGAGCGCAAGACCCTGGTGGAGCTGCGCTCCCTGGCCTCCCACCGGGACCGGACGATCCGGGAGAAGGCCTATCGCCTGGAGCTGGCGGGCTGGGAAGGGGTCACGGTGCCCCTGGGCTTCGCCCTGAACGGGGTCAAGGGCTTTTCCATCAGCCTGAACCGCCGCCGGGGCTGGCGGGACACCCTGGAGAAGACGGTCCGGCAGAGCCGCATGAGTCCCGCGTCCTTCCGCTGTCTCCTGGAGGCGATGAACGAGGCCCTGCCGGTTTTCCGGCGGTACTACCGGGCCAAGGCCTGGGCGCTGGGCCTCCCGAAGCTGGCCTTCTTCGACCTTTTCGCCCCCCTGGGAAAGGAAAAGCGGCGATGGACCTTTCCCCGCGCCGTCGATTACATCGCCGGGAAGTTCTCCCTTTTCTCCCCCGATCTGGGGGATTTCGCTCGCCGGGCCGCCGTGGAAAGATGGATCGACGCGGAGCCCCGGAAGGGGAAAATCGGCGGGGCCTACTGCATCGGACTGGGCCGGGAGAGCCGGATCTTCTGCAACTTCGACGGGACCTTCTCATCGGTCTCCACCCTGGCCCACGAGCTGGGGCACGCCTACCATCACGAGGTGCTGAAAGACGCGGCGCCGCTCCTCCGCTCCTACCCCATGACCCTGGCGGAGACGGCCTCCATCTTCTCCGAAACCATCGTCATGGATGGGGCCCTGGAGACCGCCCCGCCGGAGGAGCGCCTGTACCTGGTGGAGCAGCATCTGCAGGACTCCGGACAGGTGGTGGTGGACATCCTGTCCCGTTTCAATTTCGAAAAGGAGCTCTTCGCCCGCCGGGAGCGGGGCTCCCTGTCACCGGAAGACCTTTCCCTCGCCATGCGGAGGGCCCAGCGGGAAACCTACGGTCCGGTCCTGGACGAGGAGTATCAGCACCCCTACATGTGGGCGGTGAAGGGCCACTACTATCGGCAGGACCTGGCCTTCTACAACTTCCCCTACGCCTTCGGCCTGCTCTTCGCCCTGGGTCTGGCGGCCCGGTACCGGACGGAGGGGCCCGGCTTCGCAGCGGTTTACCGGAAGATCCTGGCCGCCGCGGGAAGCCACTCCGCCGTTGAAACCGCCCGCCTGGCGGGGTTCGATCTGGAAACGCCCGGGTTCTGGCGCGCCGGCGTCGAAAAAATCGCCGGATATGTCGACATCTTCGAAGGAATGGTGAAATCATGAAAAACACGGTGACGATTCTCGGCGCCGGCGCCTGGGGCACGGCCATCGCGAAGGCAGTGGCGGAGAAGGGCTTCCCGGTGCGGCTCTGGAGTTTCGAGGCGGAGGTGGCGGCGGACATCAACGGAAATCGGCGCAACTCCCGGTATCTTCCCGATGTCCCCCTTCCCGGGGGGATCACCGCGGACACGGACATCCGCCGGGCCGCCGAGGGGGCGGAGTTCATCATCATCGCCACCCCCTCCCTCCACATCCTCCCGGCGGTGAAAAGCATCCTGGCGGCCTCCAACGTCATGGAGGGGCAGAGCCTCATCGGGGTCCTGTCCAAGGGTTTCGTCACCACCGACGCGGGGCCCCGGCTCATCGTCGCCGCCCTGGAGGACTATCTGCCGGGCTTCTACAAGAACAACCTGGTGTACATCTCCGGTCCCAGCCACGCGGAGGAGGTGGCCCGGGGGAAACTCACGGGGCTCATCAGCGCATCGGCCAACGGGAAG
The DNA here is from genome assembly GCA_029562045.1 of Spirochaetota bacterium. Classification (GTDB taxonomy): domain Bacteria; phylum Spirochaetota; class Spirochaetia; order DTKZ01; family DTKZ01; genus JAKQWJ01. The sequence continues at coordinate 15,362 of JAKQWJ010000073.1, forward strand.
AACTCCATCCGCTTCCGGGAGCTTCTGTCTTCCCCGACCCTGATGGTGTTCAGCTCCTTCGACGTGGTGGGGGTGCAGGTCTGCGGGGCCTGCAAGAACGTGGTGGCGGTGGCCTTCGGGATGCTGGACGCCCTGAAGGAGACCTCCTCCTTCGTGGGGGACAACACCGAGAGCCTCCTTCTGGCGGCGGGGCTCAACGAGATCCAGGCCCTGGGGCTGGCCCTGGGGGCCACCCACCCGGAGACCTTCACCTCCATCGCCGGAGTGGGCGACCTGGACGTCACCTGCCGGAGCCGCTACGGGAGAAACCGCCGCTTCGGCCGGCAGATCATCCTGGACGGGATACTGGACAGGTTCCGGGACATGGACGACCTCTTCGCCCGGCTTCCGGAAATCGGCTACCTGCCCGAGGGGGCGGTGGCGGGGCGGGCGGTGTATCATCTGGGCCGGCAGAGGGGCCTGAAGCTCCCCATAATGGAAACGGTCCACCGGATACTGAACCGGGAGGGGCAGCCCATCCCCCTCATCGAGGAACTCATCGCCACCCTCACGAAGACCTAGGTCCGGCCTGTGGGGGCCGCGGCCCCCCCTGACTGCCGGGGAACCGCCGCATCCCGGGTCTGACGCCCTCCGGCTTCCCGGGGGCTTCCCGGGGGCTTCCCGGCTGCTTCCCGGGGGTTTCCCGGGGGCGCCCCTAAAAATCGGGGTGGAATTTTTTCCGATACTCTTCCAGCTCGATGATGGGCGGCCGCTCCAGCGTGGGGACCTGGGACAGAACCGGTTCGTGGACCCCGCCCTGCACACTCAGGGCGATGTGAAACTCCTTCAGCCTGGTCTCGAGATCGTCCTCCCCGTACATGTTCAGCCGATTGAAAAAAGTGGTCAGAATGCCGAAGGCCATCTTGCTCAGGGACTGGACGCTCTGGTTCCGGTGCACCCGGCGGTCCAGGTCCACCTGCGCCAGGGCCTGGACGCCGAACTTGTGGTAGATGTCGATGAGGTGCCCGGTCTCCACCCCGTAGCCCACCGAGAAGGGAAGCTGTTCCAGAACCCGCCGGCGCCCGGCGTACTCTCCGCTCAGGGGCTGAACGAGATAGGCCAGCTCGGGATAGAAAAGGGAAAAAAGAGGCCTCACCAGGATCTCCGTGACCCGGCCGCCCCCGGAGGCGGAGAGGGTGGTTCTGGTGCGGATGGGCCGTTCGTAGAAGCCTTTGACATAGGATATCCCGTCGTTCTCCAGAAGGGGGCCCACCAGGCCGTAGACGAATTTGGGGGCGATGTTGTGGATGTCCGCGTCGATCCAGACGATGATGTTCCCCCGGAGAACGTGGAGACTCTTCCAGAGATTCTCCCCCTTCCCCCGGTAGGTCCCCCGGCTTTTCAGGATGTCCCGGGACTGATGGACCTGCGCCCCGAAACCGGCGGCGATTTCGCAGGTCCGGTCCTCGGACCCGGAATCGATGACCACGATCTCGTCTATCAGCGGGAAGCGGTCCATCAGCTCGGTTTTGATGACCAGGATCTCCTTTCCGATGGTGGCCTCCTCGTTCAGGGTCGGGAAGGCCAGGGAGATCACCGCCCCCTTCATTTTTTTGAGGTCCACCAGACGCTTCTTGTCCGCGAATCGGCTGTGGTGGTAGGTCCTTTCCAGAAGGGCGCCCTGTTCCGCGCTCATGGCCGCAGCAGCTCCTCTTTCTCGATGCTCCGTTCCAGAAGCATCAGAAGCTGGCGGAAGCCCGTCTCGATGGGTTCCAGTTCCACATACTCCTCCGTAAGCCGCTTCCGTCCCCGGGTCATGCCCACCGTAACGGCGGGGACGCCCAGGGAATTGAGAATGGCCGTCTTGTCCGGCACGGACACGGCGTTGGACTTGATCTTCAGCTCCTCGTGGACCGACCGGAGGGTGTCGGTGAGAAAGGCGTTGATCTCCGGGTTGCCCACGGGGATGAAGGAGTTGACGGCTATGTCGATTTTCGCCCCCATCTCCTCGGCGATCTTTTCGATGGTGGCGGAGGCGGTTTTTTTCATGAGGTTCAGAACGTTGGTGTCGCCGGAGTAGATCTCCAGTTCCAGAAAGCCCTCGGAGGGGAAAAACCCGAAGCCCAGGCCGGCCACTATGCGGGCGATATTCAGGGTCGCGCCGCCTTCGCGGTCCCACTGGATGTTGCCCAACTGGAAGGCGATGTTGGACAGGACCGACACCGCCGAGACCCCGGGGGTTTTTTCCAGGACCTGGTGGTCCCCGGTGCCGGCAGTGACGGTGAGCTTGTAATGCCCCAGGGGATGGGATTCGATGTTTCCCAGCTGCATCCCCGTGACGTACACCGCGAAGGCGATGTCTCCGTCCCATTCGGAGAGAAAACCGCGCAGGCCGATGAACTCCTCCCCCTCCGAGGCCAGATGGGCGAAGAGCAGCACCAGGTTCGTGTCGAAGCTGATGGAGTTTTTCTGCAGGTATTCGGCGAGGATCAGCAGAGAGGCCACACCGATGCTGTTGTCGGCGATCCCCGCCCCGATGGCCCGGTCCGCGGTGAGACGCACCAGGGAGCCCAGAGGCGAGTAGGAGGGATTTTCGATCTCCGCGAAGAGAAGGACGAAATCGTCCGAGGGCTTGGCCCCGGGAAACTGCACCCAGACATTTCCCATCCCGTCGGTGCGGATGTCGGTGATGCCGAACTCTTCCAGTCGGCGGACGATGAAGCTTCCCCGGAGGCTTTCATTCTCGCTGGGGGAGGGTATCTCGTTGAAGAGCACCGCATCGGACACGATGCGGTTGACGTACATCTCCTCGAAGGGCTTTCCCCGGAAAGTCTTTTTCCTCTTTTTACGGGCGGAAAGCCGGGCGGCGGCAAAAAAATCCCTGATGGTGGAAATGATCTTTCGTATCATCGCTGTCTTTTCACTATAAGACATCGCTCCGGCGATTACAAGGGAAGGCGTTTTTCCCGTGCCGGCGGGTCTTCAAAAAAAAAGTCTCCCGGTGTAAGGTCCTTCCATGATGTCCCTTTCCCCCGACGAACTCCTCCGTCTGCCCCGCCCCTTCTTTTTCCCCGAATCCCCCGAAGGTGTGGACCCGGAACTGGTCCGGAGGGGTCTGTGCCCGCCCCTTCCGCTGGTGGTTTCCCCGACGCAGGGGGGGCGGGAGCGGAGACTCCTGGTCTGGGGCGGGGCCCTCGCCGCGGCCGCCCGGGGACTGGGGACCCCCGCGCTGCAGGTCCGGGAATGGGAGGAGGCGGACCTTCCTCCCCGGGAGGCCCTCCTCCTCTGCCTCCGGCTGGAAAACCGCCGGGACCGGTACAGCCCCCGGGAAACGGAGACCCTGGCGGCGGTGATGGAGGAAATGGGAATACCGGAGTCGGACCCCCAGGTGGGGGATCTGGTGTCCTCCCGGGGCGCCCTGCGCCCGGCCTTCCGCCGTCTCCGGCTGGGGCCGGCCCCCCGGGAGCTGGCCTCGGAGGAGATGATCGACATCAGGACGGCGGAGAATCTCGGTGAAGTCCCGGAGGAGGTTCTCCGCCGGCTCCGGCCCGCCCTGGAGGGGATGAGCTTTTCCGACCGCCGGATATTCCTGAACTCCCTGGTGGAGATACTTCTTCGGGACGGTCCCGGAAATTCGGAGCGTCTTGCCGCCGAGCTGGCGGCTGCGGCGGACCCGGTGGCGGCGGTCCGGGAACTGCGCTTTCCCCAGCTCTCCCTCATGGAGGAGAGGTTCCGGGACCTGAGCCGCCGCTTTTTCAGCGGAAGCGGGGTCGTCCTGAAGCATCCGCCCCATTTCGAAGGCCGCCGGTTTTCCATCAGCTTCGATTTCGACGGCCCCCAGGTTCTGGGAAAAAAAATCGGAGTCCTGGAACGATTCCTCCGGGAGGGGGGCGAACTGTATGATCTCGTATGAGCCCCTGTCCGGCAACCCGCCGGATGCCGCCGCCCAGCTCCGGAAAGCCGTCGCGCGCCTGCCTTTCCGGAGGATCTACCTCTCTCCGGAGGCGGAAGACCTTCCGGCGGCGCGGCGGGCACTGGAGCGTCTGCCGGGGCTCCCGGTCCATTCCGCCCCCTCCCGGGAGGGGATTCCGGAAGAGCACCGGAGCCGGGAGACCCTCTTCATCACCCGTCCCCGGGGCGGAACGGTGGGCCGCTGTCCCGGCTCCCGGGGCCACCTGTGCTGCAACTACCTCACCGTGGACATCTACCTGGGCTGCAGTCTGGGCTGCAGCTACTGCATAATGAAAAGCTACCTGAACTTCGAACCCCTGGTGGTCCACGCCGACCCCGGACCCGCCGTGGAGAGGATCCGCGGCATCGCCCGGGACAACCCCGACCGGATGATCCGGGTGGGCAGCGGGGAGACCGGCGATTCCCTGGAGCTGGACCCCATCTTCGGCCTGACGGAGGAGTTCATCCGGGGCCTGGCGGATCTCCCCAATGTGCGCTTCGAAGCAAAGACCAAAACCGTCTTCGTGGACCATCTTCTGGACATACCCGACAAGGGGGGAGCGGTGATGGCCTTCTCGCTGAACGCCCGGGAGGTGCAGCAGGCCGAAGAGGGGGAGGCGGCTTCCATCGACGAGAGGCTCAGGGCGGCGGAGAGGGCGGTCCGGGCGGGCTACATGGCGGCCTTCCATTTCGATCCCGTCATCGCCTATCCGGACTGGCGGGAAGGGTACGGGGAAACCATCGGAAAACTGGGACGCTTCCCCGCGGACCGGGTGGCCTGGATAAGCCTGGGGACCTTCCGGTATCCCCCGGCCCTGAAGGACCGGATGGACCGGCGCCCCTACCTCTACGACGAGTTCGTCCCCTGCCGGGACGGCAAATACCGGTATCTGCAGCGCCGCCGGGGAGAAATTTACACCTTCATGAAAAAAGAAATCTCCGGGACCCTGGATGTGCCGGTCTATCTCTGCATGGAGAGCGCCGATATCTGGCGCCGGGTCTACGGGGACATGCCGCTGAAAATGCGGGACATGCATGATATATTTACAATAGCCCGGAACGCCGATCCGCCCGCGGACTCCGGCGCCTCCCCGGGAAGGAAGGTCGTGTTATGAAGAAAAAATGGCTTGCCCTGTGTCTCCTGGCGCTGCCGGGGGCGGGCCTTCTGGCCGGAAACGTGGGGGAAATCTCCTATCTCATGGATAGGGCCACCATCTCCCGGGATGGAAAAACCTGGGCCGCGAGCTTCGGCTCCGGAGTGGAAAACTACGACACCATCCGCACCGATGCCCGGGGGCTGGCGGAAATCGGGGTCCTTCCGGAAACGGGGGTGGACGGCCTTGTCCGGGTGCAGCCGAAGACCACTCTGTATCTGGATGTGTCGACCCTGCGGGGAGGGAGCAAGGCCCGGGTGGAACTGCTGAGCGGGTCGGTGTCCGCCACGGTGAAGAAACTCGCCGGGCGATCGGATTTCACCATCCGGTCCCAGGGGGTGGCCATGGGAGTGCGGGGAACGAGCTTCTCGGTGACCGCCTCCGCCTCGGGGGACCTGCTGACCACCTGCTCGGACGGGGAAGTCCTCTGCACCGACGAAAACGGCGCCCGGCTCACGGCGAAGCCGGGAACGGCGGTGGAAAAAACCGCCGAAGGCCTCTTCCGCAGCATTCCCGTCCGGGTATCGGACCTGGAATCCTTCCGCCGCAACTGGAACGCCGAGAAAATCGAGGCCCTGAAATCCAACGCCGGGCCGGCGATCCGGGACTACGCCCGGCGCTACCAGGATCTGAAGACCGGGTTCGACGAAGCCTACCGGGACCTCCTGGCCCGGAGGGAGATCCTGGACAAATGGTACCGGGAAGACGCCCGGAACGGAACGGGAACCAGGATCGAGACCATGCGGGAAAAATCCGCCCTGATGCCGGCGCTGATGAAAATCCGGGGAACGCTTTTCCTTTTCGAACGGGTGTACTATCGGCTGCTGGAACTCCGGGACTATCATGGCCAGGGGTACGGCGCCGGTTTCGTCGGGGAGGGCGTGGATGCCGACCTCTTCTTCCGTCGCCTGGAGACCGAATCCCGGGACCTGGAAAACCGCATGGAAACCATCCGGTATGTCCTGAAGCTCTACGCCAAACGGAACGACGGGGTCTCCCTCTTCGACGACCTCCTGGGGGGCGGCGGACCCGCCGGGGACGGAAAATCGGACGAGGACTCTTTCTTCGGAACGGAATAGCGGAAGCCCATGACCAAGCTGCTGGCGTTTTTTCTGGCCGTCGGGGTGCCTCTTCTCTGGGGTTTCATGGCTGCCTCTCTGGCGAACCTGTTCAGGAAAAGGAAATGAATCGTGACTGACATCTGGGGGCTCGTCGCCCCGGCCTTCGAAAGATCTCTCCCCTCCCCGATCTTCTATCCCCTTCTGGTCTCCATCGGCTTCGGTGTGGGAGTGCTGACCGGGCTCTTCGGCGTCGGCGGCGGGTTCCTCGTGGTGCCCCTGCTGAACATCGCCGCGGGGGTCCCCTACTCCATAGCCGTGGGCAGCAGTCTCAGCTTCATCATCGGCACCGGAGCCTCCGCCCTGCCCGGCCATTTCCGCCGGGGAAACGTGGAACCCGGGGCGGTCCTCTACATGGCCCTGGGCGGCTCCCTGGGGGCGGTTTTCGGAGACGGACTGCAGGATTTCCTGGCCTCCGTCAGCGGCGGGGACGAGGTCATCTTCACCCGGATCATGCACATTTTCTTCGTGGTTCTTCTTCTGGTCACAGCCCAACTGGTCTACCGGGGTTCGGAACGCCGGGCGGGGACCCTGAGCCCCCTGCAGAGGCTGCCCCTCCCGCCCCGGACCAACCTGACCCGCTCCAACCTGGCGAGGGTGAGCATCCCGGGCCTGGCGGGAATCGGCTTTTTCGTGGGCACACTGTCGGGCCTGATGGGGGTGGGCGGCGGGGTTCTCTTCATGCCCATCCTGCTTCTGCTGGTGGGCCTGGAAACCCGGCACGCCGTGGGAACCAGCCTGGGGGTGGTCTTCGTCTCGTCCATGACCGGCGCGGCCACGAAGATCTTCGCCGCCGCCCCGAAGATAAGCCTTCCCGTCACCATGACCCTCCTTCTGGGAAGCTCCCTGGGGGTGCCGCTGGGGTTAAGGATTTTCGGGATCCTCCGGACCGAGGGCATCCGGAAATATTTCGCCCTGGTCATCCTCGCGGCGGTGGCCCTCATACTGTGGGATCTTTTCCTGGGCTCTTCGGCGATGGTCGGGTGAACGCTTCTTAAAAAAAGATCCGGGGCAGTCTTCCGCCTGCCCTGACCGGCAAAAGCCGCGCAGGCCGGCCCCTTTAGGCCCAGGCCCGAACCCTGGCCCGGCCGGGCTCAGGCATGTCCCGAGCCCGGGCCCCAGCCCGGGGCTCTGCGCTTTTCAGGGAAACGGGGCTAGGCCATCCTGATGTCGATCTTCTTCGGTTTGGACGATTCCCGGATATGGAGGGTCAGAAGCAGGACACCGTTTTTCATCACCGCGTCGACCCGATTGCGGTCGATGGTGTCGTCCAGGGTGTAGCGTTTCTCGTAATCCGCCCGCCGTCGTTCCCGGATCAGGTATACCCCGTCGGCGGCCTCCTCCCGCCTCTCGGCGGTGATCAGGAGCTCGTCGTTCTCGATGCGAATGGACAGGTCGTTCTTTTCCACCCCCGGCATTTCCAGCCGGAGCACGACTTTTCCCTTGTCCTCGCAGATGTCCGCCGCGGGGGCAATCCGGCGGCGGGGTTCGGTCTTGGTCGCGTCTGCCATCGTGGTCTCCTCCTTCGTCATTGCACTTTCACGGCGATCTGCTTCGGCTTCACCTCTTCCCGCTTCGGCAGGTTTATGGTAAGAACGCCGCTGCGCATCACCGCCCCCACCGCCGAGGTGTCCACAGCCTTCGGCAGGGCCAGGGTCCGCTGGAACGAGCCGCTCCATGACTCCCGGCGATAAACCTTCGAGTCCGGGGAGTGGCTTTCCTCTTTCTTTTCCCCCTTCAGGGTGAGAACGTTGTCGGCGATGGATACGTCGATGTCTCCGATCTCCACCCCCGGAAGATCGCAGCTCACCACGAACCCATCCTCGTTTTCCACCACGTCGATCTCCGGAGAAATCACCCGGTCGAACAGTCCCGACATGGTGGGGTACCTTTCGGTTTCGAAGAGCCGGTTGATCTCGTTCTGCAGCTGCTCGAAATCCGACAGCGGGTTAAAGGGGTCCCGCTGTTTCCATCTCATGACTCTCATGCAAGGCCTCCTTGGATTGGTATTCTCATATCAATAATAAAGCAATTAACATGCCAATTGCGGCCAATCCCTGATGGGCGTGCATAAATCTATATTATATAATTAGTTACATAAATCGCCTCCTGATCCGGAACTTCCGGCGCTCCCTCCGGCGATCCTTTCTTCGCCCCAAGACCGAGTCAAAACGACACATTCCGGATCTATACTCTCCATGCTGGGTCAACATGACACTGCCCGGGTCCCGGACATGGGGACAGGTTGTCCTTTTCTCTTTCCCCATGATAAAATGCCGCCGCGAAAGGAGACGCCCATGAAAAAAGCCCGCCTCTTCACCCTCGCGATCCTCCTGGCCGCCGCGGCGGGGCCTCTTCAGGCCCAGTCCTTTCTGGCGGGGATCGGGGTGGATTTCGTCCGTCACGACCGCGCCTTCCTGGACCTTCGGGCCGCGTACCTGAAGCCCATCAACCCCGACGTGGAGCTGACCCTGGGGGGAAGTTTCGCCATCGTCACGGAAAAAAAGGACGGACGGGTGGAGCCGGATTTCTTCATTCCCCTGGACGGGGGCGTCATTTTCCTCTTTCCGGTGAACGAAACCTTCGCCTACCAGTTCGGTCTGGGGGTGACGGTCCAGTTTCTGCTGCAGAATCCCAACCGGTTCTACGCCGGCCCCTATCTGGGTCTGGGGGTCCGTTTCGGAGTCCATCCCTACATGGAGTGGTATATCGAAGGCCGCCAGGACCTGATTTTCGGCGAGCCCGAATGGATCGACACCTCCACCCGCCTGTCCACGGGAGTCGTTTTCAAACTGTGAGTCTTCTCCGGCTCGGACACGGCGCACGGAAAACGGAACGCCCCGCACTGCGGGCGGTGGATCTCCTGTTCATCGCCTTCCACCTGACCCTGTCGGCGGTCATCCTGATCTTCCCGTCCCGTGTTCCGTTCCTGCCGTTCCTTCTGGCTTACAACGCCGCCCTGATCCTTGTCATTCCGTTCATCGCCGGGAAGGCCTCGGAGGCCCGGGGGGGGATATACCCGGCCCTTCACCTCTTCTATCCGGCGCTCTTCATCGTCCCCACCTACAAACAGATCTACCTTCTGGTCCCCGCCGTTCGCCCGGGTCTCTACGACCATGTCCTCATCGCCGCGGATCGGTTCATCTTCGGGGGGGATCCGTCGGCGGCCCTGCACCGGATCGCGAACCCGGTGCTGACGGAGTTCCTGCAGGTCTCCTACGCCTCGTTCTACTTTCTTCCGCTGCTCCTGATCCTGTCCATGGCCCGGAAAGGACGTCGGGAGGCGATGGAGTATGTGATCTTCTGCGTGGTGTACGGTTTCTTCCTGTCCTATCTGGGGTACTTCATTCTGCCGGCGGTGGGACCCCGGTTCAGCCTCCATGATTTCACCGCCATCGACACGGATCTGCCGGGCCTTTTTTTGACAGGGCCCATCCGGGACTTCGTCAACTGGGGCGCCTCCGCCTCGTCCGGCGACCCCGGGGCGGTCCTGGTGGTGCAGCGGGACGTGTTCCCCAGCGGCCACACCCTGGTGACCCTGGTCACTCTGTACTCCGCCTTCCGGCTGCGGACCCGCCTGCGTTTCGTGCTGTTCCCGGTGGGGGTTCTATTGATCGTCTCCACCGTCTACCTCCGCTACCACTACGGGGTGGACGTTGTGGGAGGCTTCGTCTTTTTCCTTTTCACCATGGGAACCGGGCGGCTCATCTACAACGGCCGTCAGAAGAGGCGGGGCCTTCCCCCCTTCCGCTGGGACCGATCCTGACCCGCCGGAGTCCTCACTTCTTCCAGCCCATCGCTTCCAGCTGCGTCACCAGGTGCCGCCGGAAAGCGACGACCGTCGCGCCGGACCTCATCAGAGCCACCCCGTCCTCCAGGGAGGCCACCCCTCCCGAAGCCTTGATGCCCAGCTCGGGGCCCACGGTTTCCCGGATACGCTCGATGATCCCGCTGGTGGCCCGACCGGGGCCGAAGCCGGTGCAGGTCTTGACGAAATCCGCCCCCGAATCCTTGACCAGCTTCGCCGCAGTGACGATCTCCTCCTCCGTCAGGATACCCACCTCGATGATGACCTTGAAGGGCACCCTGAAAGGCCGGGCCACCTTCATGACCTCGGCGATGTCTTCCGTCACTTTCCGGTAATCACCGCTCTTGAATGCGCCCAGGTTCATGACCATGTCCAGGTCGGTGGCGCCCCGAGCCAGCCCCTCCTCGGCCTCGGCGCACTTTACCCGGGTGGTGACGTTGCCCGACGGGAAACCCACGGCGATCTGAGCCCGCACTCCCGTTCCCTTCACCGCGTCCGCCTGGACCCCCAGGTTCCAGGGAAAGGCCACTACGGCGCGAAACCCGTATGTGATCCCGTCCTGGGCGGCGGCCAGCGCCTCCTTCGGGCCCGCATGCAGGGTCAGGGCCTCCGAGTAGTCCACACAGGCCACCAGCTTGGCGATTTCCTCTTTCGTTACGGTCCACATACGGGCTTCTCCTTGCGACGATCCGTCGGATGATTCTTTCGTCCGGCCCCCCCGGGATTGGTCGACCGGGCTGCGGACGCCGGGGGTGCGTTCCGAGGATCCATTATAGAAGGGAAAGATCCGGCGCGCAAGGAAAAACGGATTGCCGCCGCCACCGGCGGCGGCAAACCCGGCGGCACGGGGGGGGCCGGAGCCGCCCCGTGGGGATCTCCAGGCGGTCCGGGTGGGGTGTTCCGGGCGGCCCGCCCCGTGCCGCCGGCGCCGAAGAGGGAGGGGCTCCTATGCCCCGGCGCCCGGAGACCGGCCTTTGTCCTCTCCCCCCTGCGCCGGGTCCTGGAGGAAAAACGCCGCCAGAAGCCTGTACACCCCGGGAAAGACCCGGAGCAGCCGGTGGGGACGATCGAAGAAATACTCGCACATAACGGCGAAGAACTCCACCGGGTCCTGGGTGGCGTAGGAGTCCAGCCGTCCCTGCAGGAGACTCCGCCCGGGACGGCGGGAATCGGCGGACGTCGTCAGGGAATCGAAGGCCTGGGAAAAAGTCCGCCGCCAGAGGTCGGGATCGATCCGTCCCTCCAGCGGAGGCATACCGTCCAGAGCGCCGTTCCGCCGGTCGATCTTGTGGGCCATTTCGTGTATCACCACGTTGTATCCGCCTCCGGCGTCCAGAACGTCCGATACCGAAAGAACCACCGGCCCGAGCTCCAGAACCTCCCCCGCCGCCCGGTCGCTGTACTCGTGGACGACGCCGCTGTCGTCCACCTCCCGTTTTTCCACCCGGTACTCCCGGGGAGTCAGGATGAGGGAGCTCCAGTCGTCGTACCACCGGATGCCCAGCTCGAGGATGGGGAGGCATGCATAGGCGGCTATGAGGATCCGGATTTCCTCCGGGACATCCGCCCCCGGGGGCTCGTGAAAATCCTTTTCGGCGAGAAAAATCGACGACAGGTCCCGGAGAAGTTCCCCCTGGGAGGCGCCCAGACGCCGGAATATGGGCCGGCCTTCCACCGCCTTTCTCCAGTGACGGTCGCCGATCCGGCAGGTCTCCAGGATCCGCCGATGCCGGCGCCGAACAAAAAAGGGGAGCATCGGGAAGGAGTCTATCACGGCGCCCCGGGGGGAACAAGATCCGGTTTTAGCCGCCGGCGCCCCGGGACCTGCTGCCGTCACCGTGCAGGCGAGGCCATTGACATTATTGATACTATTTTAGTACCTTTTGCCCATCGAGGAGGAATCGTGTGAAGATCAACATCATTTTTCATTCTCTGTATGGGCACATGGCCAGGATGGCCGAAGCGGCGGCGGAGGGCGCCCGACAGGTTCCGGGGGCGGAGGTGACACTGTTCCGGGTGCCGGAGACCCTTCCCCCGGACATCATCGCGGCCATGGGCGCCTCCGAGGCCCAGAAGGCAATGTCCCATTACCCTGTCGCCACGGTGGACAATCTGTCCGAAGCGGACGCCGTGATTTTCGGTGTCCCCACCCGGTTCGGCAACATGTGCGCCCAGATGCGCAGCTTCCTGGACGCCACGGGAGCGATCTGGGCGAAGGGGGCGCTCATCGGCAAGGTGGGCAGCGTCATGTCCAGCTCGGCCACCCAGCACGGCGGCCAGGAGTCCACGATTCTGACGACCCATGTGACGCTGCTGCACCACGGCATGATTCTGGTGGGTCTGCCCTACTCCTTTGCGGGTCAGTCGCGGATCGACGAGGTCTCAGGCGGCTCTCCCTACGGCGCCTCCACCATCACCGGACCCAAGGGGGAACGGATGCCCAGCCGCAACGAGCTGGACGCCGCGATCTTCCAGGGGAAGCGGGTGGCGGAAATAACCGCGAAGCTGACGGCCAAAAAGTAGGAAATGACGGCTTCCCCGGGCGCTGCTCCGCAGCGCCCGGACTCGGCGGCCCGGCCCCATGAGCTGCGGCCGCCTGACTCGGCGGCCCGGCCCCATGAGCTGCGGCCGCCTGACTCGGCGGCCCGTCCCCATGAGCTGCGGCTGCCTGACTCGGCGACCCGGCCCCATGAGCTGCTGCCGCCTGACTCGGCGGAAGCCGGCGGCAACGGACCGCTGCCGCCGACAGCCTATGTCCGCCGACAGCCTGTGTCCGCCGACAGCCTGCGTCCGCCGACAGCCTGCGTCCGCCGGCCGACTGTCGCCGGCCCGCTCTTTCGGGTCCCGGGGGCGGATCGCTACAGGAACCCCATCCGGGACAGGATGATCGAGGCCCCGACAAGGGCCGCCGACTCGGTGCGCAGAATCCTCTCCCCCATGCGGAGAAAAACGAAACCCGCCGCGGAAAACAGGTCCAGTTCCCGGTCGGTCCAGCCTCTTTCGGGACCCACCGCCAGAACCGCCGAACCCGCCCGGGGCCGGCAGCGGCCGGCGGACAGTTCCCCCCGTTGGGGGTCCAGGACGAAACGGTCCCAGTCCCGAGGCAGCTCCGCCAGACAGGCTTCCAGCCCATGGTGGAGCCTCACCTGGGGGAGCAGTGTGGTCCCCGCCTGCTGGGCCCCCTCCAGAAGACTCCGGCGGCGCTCCTCCTGTTCCCAGACCCGGCTCTGCAGATAGGATTTCTCCCCCAGCTCCGCCGTCACGAAGTGCAGGGCCCGCGCTCCGAGACTGGTCAGGTCTTTCAGGAGCCTCCGGGTCACCAGCGGACGGGGAGCGCCGACGATCAGCTCCAGGGGCAGAAGCGGCGGGGCTTCCCCCCGGGGTGTGTAGCGGAAAAACACCTCGTCCCCCTGGATCCCCTGGATGACGATCTCGCCGATTCCGCCTCCCACGATGCCAGCCGCGAACCCGTCTCCCCTCCGGGCATGGAGGACCTTCCGCAGATGCAGGCCCCGGGGGTCCCCCGGCGGGAGGGGCCGGGACAGCTCCTCTTCCTCGAAGAGAATGATATTCATCGGGGATCGGCGGAGAGAAAAAACCGTCCGATATGGTCCAGCGGAGGTTTGGGGACTCCCAGGAGGTTCTGGATCAGAAGCCCGTAGATTGCCGCCAGGACGATCCCGGACAGGATGGCGTTGTCCCCTCCGCCGGGACGGATCCGGTCCAGGCCCTCCTGTATCATGCTCCGCCATTTTTCGTATTCGTCGCAGAAGCGTTTGCGCAGCTGTTCGGAGGTCAGGGCTTCGAGAATGAGGTAGAGGTGAATCTGTCCCCGGGAGCGGGCCTTGAGGATCGTGTCGAAGACGATTTTCAGAATGTCCTCGGCGGGTTTTTCCTCCCGGCTCTTCTCGACCCAGTCGATTATTTTCCGGGTCATGTGGTTCATGCTCTGCTCGGTGATGTCGAAGATCAGGTCTCCCTTGGAGGGGTAGTAATAGTACAGGGTGCCCTTGCTGATCTTGACCGCCTCGGCGATGTCGGCGAGGCTGATGTAGGCCACCCCCTTCTCCTTCATGAGCCGCGTCGCCGCCACGAGGATCCGTTCCCGGTTGGTTTTAGTGGTCTTCTTCTCCCTTCGCCCCATGGGGGCAGTATACGGACCGCCGGGAGGGATGTCAACGCGGCATTCGGCCGGCGGCCGATGGAACGGCGGTTTCTCCCGGGGAGCCATGGGGCTTCCCCCGGCCAGGGCGGCGCGATACTCCGACCCGGAGCGCGGCCGTTTCCGGGGCTTCCGCGACGGAAGCGTATCAAATGTTACCGCTTTTTCCGCTGCCCGGGTTATACTGAAGATCACACTATTCCAACGGAGGCAGAAATGAGGAAGATAACCGATGCCGTCACCTGGGTCGGAAAGATCGACTGGGAACTGCGGCGGTTCCACGGGGATGAGTACTCCACCCATCGGGGCTCCAGCTACAACGCCTATCTGGTCCGGGACGAGAAAACCGTCCTCATCGACGGGGTCTGGCAGCCCTTCGCCCAGGAGTTCGTCCGGGAACTGGAAAAGACCATCGACCTGAAAAAGATCGACTATATCGTGGCGAACCACGCGGAGATCGACCACTCCGGGTCCCTGCCGGAACTGCTGAAAAAAATTCCCGGCACCCCCGTCTACTGCACGGCCAACGCCGTCAAATCCCTGAAGGGGCACTACCATGAAGACTGGAACTTTCAGGTGGTGAAGACCGGCGACAAACTGAGCCTGGGAAAGCGGGAACTGGTGTTCGTCGAAGCCCCCATGCTGCACTGGCCGGACAGCATGATGTGCTATCTCACCGGGGAGGAGATTCTCTTCAGCAACGACGCCTTCGGCCAGCACTACGCCAGCGAGTTCATGTACAACGACCTGGTGGACCAGAACGAGCTTTTCACCGAGGCCATAAAGTATTACGCCAACATCCTGACCCCCTTCAGCTCCTTCGTGGTCAAAAAAATCGAGGAAGTCCTGTCCTTCAATCTGCCGCTGAAGATGATCTGCCCCAGCCACGGGATCATCTGGCGGGACAACCCGGCGCAGATCGTCCACAAGTATCTGGAATGGGCCAAGGCCTACAAGGAGAACCGGATCGCCCTGTTCTACGACACCATGTGGGAGGGAACCCGGCGGCTCGCCGAAGCCATCGCCGCGGGGATACGGAAGGAGGACCCCAAAACCGAGGTCCGGCTCTATAACCTGGCCAAGACGGACAAGAACGACGCCATCACCGAACTTTTCCGGGCCAAGGCGATCCTGGTGGGCTCCCCCACCATCAACCGGGGGATCCTCACCGCTCTGGCGGCCTTCATCGAAGAGGTGAAGGGCCTGGGGTTCAAGGACAAGAAGGCCGCCGCCTTCGGCTGCTACGGCTGGAGCGGCGAGGGGGTCAAGCTCATATCCGAGCACCTGAAAGCCTGCGGCTTCGAGCTGGTGAACGACGGGATCCGCGCCCTGTGGAACCCCGACGAAGCCGCCCGATCGGAAGGGGAAAAGTTCGGGGCCGCCTTCGCCAGGGCCGTAAAATAAGACCGCCCGGGCGGCTTGCCCGCCTGGGGAGATACCTCTCCGTCCCGGGCGGCTTGCCCGCCTGGAGGCTTGCCTGCCCGGAGGCCTCACCCGCCCCGGGGCGGGCGAGCCGCCCGGGCGGCGCCGCTATTTCCGGAAAGTCCGCAGACGCAGGGCGTTGGTCACCACCGAAACCGAACTCAGCGACATGGCCGCGGCGGCGAACATGGGGCTCAGAAGGGGGCCGCCGAAGGCGTGGAGAAGCCCCGCCGCCACGGGTATGCCCAGAACATTGTACCCGAAGGCCCAGAAGAGGTTCTGCCTGATGTTCCGCAGAGAGGCCCGGGAGAGCCGCACCGCGGTGTCCACATCCCGCAGATCCCCCCGCATCAGGACGATGTCGGCGCTCTCCACCGCCACGTCGGCGCCGCCCCCCACGGCGATGCCCACGTCCGCCTGGGCCAGGGCGGGGGCGTCGTTGATGCCGT
>JAKQWJ010000078.1 GCA_029562045.1 Spirochaetota bacterium
GGAGGCGGTGATCCGGACCGACGAGGAGGCGGAGGATGTGGGGGATGATGAGGCCGACGAAGCCGATGGTGCCGCTGGCGGAAACGGCGGCGGCGGTGATCAGGGCGGCGGCGGCCAAAAGGGCGATCCTGGTCTTTTCCACGGCCACGCCCAACTGTTGCGCCGTTTCCTCGCCGGTGACGAGGAGGTTCAGGGGACGGGCGAAGGCGTAGATAAAAACCGACCCGAGGACGAGAAAAACGGAGGTGTAAAACAGGGCCTGTTCATCCGCCAGGCTCAAATCGCCCATGATCCAGTTGAGGGCCCGCTGGAGTTGCACATGGTCGCTGATGGTGAAGACGAAGAGGATGAAGGCGTTGAAAAAGGCGTTGACCATGACGCCGGTCAAAAGCAGGGTGTTGGTTTCCCGGCGTTTTTCCCGGCCGGCGATGCCGAAGACGATCAGGATCGCAGCCAGGGCGCCGAGAAAGGCCAGACCGGGAATGCCCAGGCTCCAGGCACCCACCCCCAGGAGAATTCCCATGACGGCCCCCACCGCGGAACCAGCGGATATTCCGAGGATATAGGGGTCCGCCAGGGGATTTCTCAACAGGGCCTGAAACACCACACCCGCCACGGAGAGGGATGCCCCGACAATGGCGGCCAGGATGATCCGGGGCAGGCGGATGGACATGATGATGGACGTTTCGGCTTCGGTCAGGCCATTGGAGAGGAAAGAGGCCCAGGGGAAGAATTCGCGGAGGGTGGCCCGGATGGAGATATCGGCCGTCCCGGTGAAAAGGGACGCCAGGGCCACGGCAACGAGAAGCAGGCACAGCAGCAGGGAGATTCTGACCACCCGCGCCGGCGTTACGGCGAGATATGATGTCGGCAGTGAAAACGCGCCCAATGCTTCCCCTCCCCCGAGGTCAAACAGATGGGCCGGTCTTCCGGCTCCGGGCGCCCTACTCGCCGCCTTCCCGTCCCCTGGTGGAGACAGTGGCATTCCGGCTTTCGTTCCCGTTACGGCTGCGGGGCAGCGGGGGATTTGCACCCCTCTTCCACACACCCATCTGGTCTGGCAAGATTTACGCGATGATAATTACCGAAAGAATTTCCTTATGTCAAGGGGCAAATTCACTACCTCGTTTTTTACAAACCGCTCTGCACCACCGCCGCCTTCATCTCCGCCAGGCCGATGAACACCCGGGGGCCGAGGCGGAAAAGGGTTTCGCGGATCGTGTAAACCCGTCCCAACCGGACGGCTTCCAGGGTCCGAAGCCGTCGGGAAAGCCTCCGAACGTCTTCCTCCATCCCGGGGCCCTGGCCGATAAACAAAAGCTGCGGTTGCCTCCGGAGGGTCTCCTCCAGGGAGTATTTCGGGTAGCGCCCGGTCACATCATCGGCGATATTGGCCAGCCCCATGATGTTCATGGCGTCGTCCATGGGGGTGCCGGGCCCGGCCACGATAAGGGGCTCGGGCTGGATTATGAACAGGGCCTTTGGATTGGCGGCCCGGCGCCGCTGCCGAGCCGACGACCGGTAATCTTTCAGCCGGCGCTCCATTTCCGCCGCCTGCCGCCGGGCGGCGGCCTCCACCTGGAGAAAACGTCCCATTTCCCTGAGGGCCCCGGGGAGTTCCTCGATCTTCCGGGCCCGGAAGACATGGATGGAGATCCCCAGTCTTTCCAGCCGGGGGGCGATCTCCGGGGGATTGCCGTCCTCGGTGAGGATTACCGCATCGGGGCGGAGGGCCAGGATCGCCTCCAGGGAGGGGTTGGAAAAACCGCCGATCTTGTGCTTTTTCCGGGCAGCCTGGGGAAAGTCGCAGTAGGTGGTCACCCCCACCAGCCGGTCCCCCAGTCCCAGACCGAAGATGATTTCCGTGATGTTCGGGGCCAGGGAGACGATCCGCCGGGGGGGGGACGCCGCCGCCCCGGAAACGCCCAAAAGGTGCGGCAGCAGGACGAAAATGATTGCTTTAAAAAAGAAATGCCTATTTGTCTTCATAGCCCCGGGCGGTGTAAAAAGAGGCCTTGTCGAAGAAGATCACGATGCGGCGGTCCAACTCCAGGGCCATGTAGATGTCGATGGTCTTCTGCCACATCCCCCGGGAAAGGGCAAACTCCCAGAGGTGTTTCTTGATGAGGCTCAGGGCACTCAGGATCTCTCCCAATCGGAATCCCTCCCGCCGGCGTTCCCGGCCCATGTCTGTGTAGTAGGCCTGGATGTCCCGGTCGTCATATCCCCCGCCCAGCCATTTTCCGAACTGGGAGAGGATGCTGTGGACCCGGCGGAAGAGGCGTTGCCGGTCG
>JAKQWJ010000097.1 GCA_029562045.1 Spirochaetota bacterium
GGGTCCTGTCCGGCCAGGTCTCAGGAGACGGCCTGGACCGGGAAGAGGTGCGGTGGCTGAATGTTCTGGCCCGGCGATGAAGTTCATGGAAGGGCCGGCAGCCTGATATCAGCCCGCTCTGTTTTCATCTTGCCCCCCCTCCCTTTCCCCTGTACAGTTAAAGCATGAAAAAGACTCCGGCGAAAAAGCGGGGCGGGAAGCTGCGGATCGGCGATCACTGGAACGCCATTACCATCATCGCCCTGTCCCAGACCAATCCGCTGAAGGCCATTGCCGAGTTCGTGGAAAACTCCATCGACGCGAAGGCGAAGAATGTCACCATCATCCGGGGGAAGCAGAAGGGGGAATACTACCTCAAGATCATCGACGACGGGGAAGGAATCTCGGACTTTCAGTATATGGGAACCCATATCGGGGACTCCATAAAGCGGAAACTGAAGGAGAAGGGGGCAACGGGCATCCAGGGCGAGTTCGGCATCGGTCTTCTCAGCTTCTGGACCGTGGGGGAAACCCTCTCCATCACCTCCACGGGCAGGGAGGGCCTTACCCAAAGGATGCTCCTGGTAAAGGGAGATCCCGCCTTTTCCATCCGGGATGCGGCGACCCTCTTTCCCCAGACGGGGACGGAGCTCCACATCCGGCCCATCCTGGCGGGGGTGCGCCAGCTTTCGGGGGAAAAGATCCAGAACTATCTGGCCTCGGAGCTGCGGGACCGGATCGCCAAAAGCGGCGTGCGGATCCGCATCGCCGACCGCACCTCCCGGAGGGAACTCATCGTGGAGCCCCGAAAATTCCACGGCCGCCTCCTCCACGGCCTGCCGGAGATTGCAAGCCCCCTGGGCGAGGTCTACGCCGAACTCTACATCTCCCAGCGGTCCGCGGAAAACCAGGTGGGGCTGTACAAAAACGGGACACGGATCATTCCCGACCTCACCACCATCGACAGGTTCCGCCAATTCCCCTGGACCTCGGGATACCTGGAGGGGATCGTGGACGCGTCTTTCCTCCAGCTCACCCCCGGAACCCGGGACGGCATCATCTACGATGAGGCCTTCGCCTCCCTCTCGGCGGGCATGGAGAAGCTGGAGGAACACCTGGCGGAGCTGATCCGGGAGCAGGAGAAGGCGGAGGAAGAGGAAGCCAGCAAGGCCATTCTGCACCGGGTTACCCGGGCGCTGCGGGAGGCCTTTCTTCTTCTCCCGCAAGAGGACTACGGCTGGCTGAACATCCAGGCTCAGAGGAAGTCCCGAGCCTCCGGCGACGGGTCTGCCGGAGACGGACCTGCCGGCAAGGGTGCGGCCGGAATGGATGGCGGGACGGGGGACGGATCCCTCCCGGGCGCGGAATCACCGGACGGGGACGGAGCCGCCCCAGCCGCCGCCGTGGCGGAACAGGCCGATCCGCCGGGAACGCAGAAGGAGTTCTTCCAGTACCCCGGCCCCCTCCACAGCTTCCTCATCTCTCCCGCCACCGCCTTCGTGGGGGTGGGAGAAAAGCGGCGCTTCCGGGGAATTGCCCGGGACAAGTCCCGGAGAACCGTCGATTCGGGCCTGAGCTACTCCTGGGCCATCACCCAGGGGGCGGGCAGCCTGGACATGACCGACGGAGAGTTCGCCGAGTACACCGCCCCGGAGGAGCCGGGCCTTACCATCCTGGAAGCGGAGGTCCGGCAGGGAGAGGAGACCCGCCGGGCCCAGGCGGTTGTCACCGTCACGGCGGAGCTCATCCCCCAGCGGGAGCGGGAATCATCGGGCAGAAAAAAGGGGATCCCCGGCTACACCTACAGGAGCGCCCCGGGGGAACTCTGGCGCTCCCGCTACGAGGAGGAAAACTCCCTCATCATCATCAATAACGCCCACCCGGACTTCATCTTCGCCTCCCGCCAGGGGATGACCAAGCTGCGGTACATCGTCCGCCTCTTCGCCAAGGAGCTGGTCCTGGCCAACTTCCCCGAGGCGGGAAAAGAAGAGCTTCTGGAGCGGATGGTGGAGCTGACCCTCTACGCGGAGGAGAATCTGCGCTAGGCTCGCTTCATCGCCGGCCAAAATCGGGAGTAAAACACCGCAAAAATCGGGAGTGATATTGCGCCAAAACAGGGAATCCCGATGGCCGCCGTGAGGTGTTTGAAAGACTGATAAGGGAGTCAGCTTCACCTCCGGTAAACCCTCACCCCCACCCGGGAGATGTGGTCCAGCAGGG
>JAKQWJ010000342.1 GCA_029562045.1 Spirochaetota bacterium
CCGTATCGCTCCGCGATGGGTCCCCAGAAGGGCAGAGCCGACCCGCCCATGGGATCCACCCCGATCCGTATACCCGCATCGCGGATGACATCGGTCTCGATGACGCTCTGCAGGTCGTCGACGTAGGGTTGGATATAATCGCATTCATGGGTGGTGGCGGCCCGAAGGGCCTTCTCAAAAGGGACCCTCTTCACGTCTTTCAATCCCCGGCGGATGAGTTCATTGGCCCTTTCCTGCACCCACCGGGTGACATCCACGTCGGCCGGTCCCCCGTGCGGGGGGTTGTATTTGAAACCGCCGTCCTCCGGGGGGTTGTGGGAGGGCGTGATCACGATCCCGTCGGCCCGCCCCGTCTGCCGGCTCCGGTTGTAGGTGACGATGGCGCGGGAGATCACCGGCGTGGGCGTGTAGCCGCGACCTTTCTGTATCATGACCTCCACGCCATAAGCCGCCAGGACCTCCAGGGCCGTCACGAAGGCGGGCTCCGACAGGGCATGGGTGTCCATGCCCAGAAAGAGCGGGCCCGCAATGCCGCGGGAGGACCGGAATTCACAGATGGCCCGGGAGATGGCGCAGATGTGGTCTTCGTTGAAACTCCTCGAAAAAGAAGAACCCCTGTGCCCCGACGTCCCGAAGGCCACCTGCTCAGGAAGGTTCCCTTCGTCGGGATGGAGCGCGTAGTAGGCGCTTATGAGCCTCGGCACGTTGACGAGGCTCTCCGGCGGAACCGGTTTTCCGGCGAGGGGATGCAGCATGTTCAGGACCTCCATCGATCAGGGTTCCGGAAGATTTGTAAAATGTTCCGCGAATCTTTTCAATCTGAAATATCAGGTCTCTCTTCAACGCATTTTTTTCGACGACACCCCGGGCCATTCGATCCCGGTTGATCTCGCCGATCAAAAACGATATAAAGACAAAGAACCGCTTCGGGATTTTTTAAGGGATCACCCATGAAAGCCGTTGCCGCCACCCTCCCCCTTCCATACGGGCCGGAGGACATCCGGCTCTATTTTGAGATCGCCACGGACCGAAATGTCCTTCTGACGTTCATGGAGGGCTCCTCCTCGATCGTATCCTGGCGTGAAACCCAGGAAGGGAGTCTGAGCATCCGGCTGCACCGCATCCTCCTTGGCGCCGACGAGGCGGTTTTCAGCGAGTTGGCGGAAGGAATACGGAAGGATCGCAGCCGGTTCCCTCTTGTCCGGGAGCTCATCCGGCGGAACCGGGAGGCCCTCCTGCGAACCGGTCAGGGGAAGGCCAGAGTCAGCACGAAGGGGAGGGTCTACGAACTGGACAGGATCTACGGGGACATCAACGGCCGGTACTTCGGAAACAGGGTCACCGCCGGAATCACCTGGGGGAGAAATTCCCGCAGGAGAAACGTTCGGCAGAGGACTCTCGGGTGTTACGACGAGAGGGCTCACCTCATCCGGATCAACCCCTGTCTGGACCGGAAGAGCATCCCCCTTTACGTCCTCGAAAATGTCGTGTATCACGAGATGCTCCATGCCTATCTGGGTATCCGCACCGTCGGCGGGAGGCGAAGGATGCACACGGACCGGTTCCGCCGGATGGAGAGGTCGTTTCTCCATTATGAAAAGGCCAGGAAGTGGGAAAAGGATCACGGTTACCGCTGAGCGTCCCGGACCGGGTTTCGGCCGGCGTTCAGGGACCCTACCAAGGAGGTTCAGATGAAACTGCAGGATCTTTTCAGACTCAACGGGAAAGTCGCCCTGATCACGGGCGGCGGGAGGGGAATCGGCCGGTTCATCGCCGCCGGTCTCGCCGAGGCGGGGGCGGACCTGGTCATCG
>JAKQWJ010000099.1 GCA_029562045.1 Spirochaetota bacterium
CGTCACCGCCAGGGCCTGGGTTTCTCCCCGGGTGAACAGGGCGGAGCCGTGGGTCCGGGGAAGGACATCGATCTCGCAGCTGATGCTCCGGATGTCTTCCGGACGGCGCCCATCGGTTCTGACCCCCTTTTCGACGATGGATCGGCGGACCACGGCGGTTTCCATCTCTTCCATCAGGGCGAGGAAGACCTTTTCGTGGGTTTCCGGTATGGAGTCCGCGAACCGGCTGCGGGCCTCTTCGGCAACGGCCCTGATGGCCGCCGAGCGGTTCATCTTTCCCTTGACGAAGCAGGCCTCTTCCATTTTCGGGTAGGCCCAGCTCCAGATGGCCTCCCGGTTTTCCAGAACCGCCTCGTCGCCGGTTTTCAGCGGGAGTTTTTCCTTTCCCGCGAGCCGGCGGAGCTCCATCTGGATTTTACAGAGTTCGGTGATGGTTATCCGCGCCTTTTCCAGGGCCTCCAGCAGGGTTTCTTCCGAAGCTTCCTTCGCCCCTCCCTCCACCATGGTTATTCCGTCACTGGTCCCGGCGACGACGATGTCCAGCTGCGAAACCGCGATCTGCTCGAAGGTGGGGTTGACCACCAGACGGCCGTTCACGTGGCAGACCCGCACCGCCGCCACGGGCCCGGCGAAGGGGATGTCGGAAACCATCACCGCCGCCGACGAGGCGATCATGGCCAGGATATCCGGCGGATTTTTCTGGTCCGTGGAAACCGTGGTGGGGACGATCTGGATTTCCTTCTTGAACTTTTTATCAAACAGGGGCCGCATGGGCCGGTCGATGAGACGGGAGACCAGGATTTCCTTGTCCCGGGGACGCCCCTCCCGTTTCAGGAAGCCTCCGGGGATCTTTCCGGCGGCGTAGAACTTTTCGTTGTATTCCACCGACAGGGGGATGTAATCCAGGTCTGCCCCGTTCTTGTCCTCGCAACAGACGGTGGCGAGCACGGCGGAGCCGCCGTAGGTCGCGAAAACCGCCCCGTTTGCCTGTTTGGCCATTCTTCCGGTTTCCAGGACCAGGTCTCCCTCGCCTATCCGGTATGTGACTCGATGTACCATTTACGATCCTTTTTACGTTATTTACGCAGATTGAGCTGTTCCAGAATGGTCCGGTATCGTTCCAGATCGACCCGGCGCAGATATTTGAGAAGGCTGCGGCGGTCGCCGACCATCTTCAGAAGCCCCCTTCGGGAGGAATGATCTTTTTTGTGAATTTTCAGATGCTCCGTAAGTTCTTCGATTCTTTTGGTGAGCAGCGCGATCTGAACGTCGGTTCGTCCCGTATCTTTTTCGTTCGCGCCGAAAGTGGAAACGATCTTGAGCGTTTCTTCCTTGTTCAAGGGCATGATCTTCTCCTTTTACCCTATGGATACAAAAGTTATGGCTTCGACTGCGCCATCATAATGCCACGAAATGCATTTTTCGTCGATATCCAAGATCCCCTCTTTCGCAATTCCGCCGGGGCCTTCGAAAAGCGCCGGGAAACTACCCGACCGGGGCGTCACCTGGGTCAGGGCCTCCTTGTCCAACCTTTTCCGGCCCCGGAACCCCTCCACCGTGGCGGCGGAAAGGTCCAGCCTGTACCGGCGGCCCAGCATCGCCTCGGCGGGGGCGAGACTTCCGGCGACGACATGGTTTCTGATCCGGGTGCTGCTGATCCTTTCTCCGCTATAAAAAATGGGGGGGACGATGTCTACCCGGACTCCGTCTTTTTCCAGCAGTATTTTCGCCTTCTCCGCTCCGGTATCCATTTCACTGCCGCAATGAAAATCCTCTCCCACCACCAGACACGACAGCGCGCAGTGTTCACGGATCAGAGATAGAAATACCGCGCCCTTCAGTCTACTGAAATCCCGGGAAAAGTCAACAATGATCGTCCCGGCGATGCCCATGCCGGCGAAGGCCTCCAGTTTGTGCCGCAGACTCATCAGGTCTCCGGCGTGGCGCCGGGGACTCAGGGACAGGACCGGATTGCGGCTGAAGGTGAGGAGCCAGGGTTCCAGGGATCGCTCCTCCAGAACCCGGCCGATGAGGGCCTGGTGGCCCCGATGCACCCCGTCGAACACGCCGATGCTCAGGGCCACGGGGGCGCTTTTCCGCTGGACGGACCCGATGAAAGCGTCCCAGCCGATGACGGTCATTTTTTTTCCGCCGCCACGAACCGGTAGGAGAACCCCCCTTCTCCGTAGTCGATGAAGGCGGCCAGGTCCCCTCCTTCCGAAAAAACGAGATGGGGCCCGAAGCCGGCGGGGGGCTCCCGGAAAAAAGCCGGAGACAGGTCCCGCCCCGCCGACAGATCCTGCAGCCGGGCGTCCCGCACCGTCAGGATCCTCCCGGAGAACAATGTGCGCAGCGCCGCCAGCCCCCGGTGGAAGGCGTCCCCGGGCACCCCTCCCCGGGGGTCGAAGGCGTCCTCCACATCGAAGGGGCCGACCCGGGTGCGCCTCAGGGCGGCCAGTCCGGCGCAGCTTCCGCAGGCCTCTCCGAAGTCCCGGGCCAGGGAACGGATGTAGGTCCCCTTTCCGCACCGGACCCGGACACGCAGAAAAGGGGGCGTCCACTCCAGCAGGGAGAACTCGTGCACATCCACCGGCCGCTTCGGTATTTCCAGGTCTTCCCCCCGCAGCGCCCTCCGGTAGGCCCGCTCCCCCCCCAGACGCACCGCCGAAAAAGCCGGCGGACTCTGAAGGATTCGCCCTGTAAAGAGGCCTTTTTTCTCGTGAAGCGTCGACTCCTCGGGGATGGGGCCCCGCCGCACCGTTTCCCCCTCGGGATCCAGCGTCGTGGTTTCCCTGCCCATTTCTATGACGGCGTAATAGGTTTTATCCAGGTCGACGATATGCGGGGCAAGCCGGGTAAAGCGGCCCGCCAGGGCCACCAGCAGACCTTCGGCGAATTTGTCCAGGGTTCCGGTATGGCCCACCTTTCCGGTGTGCAGGGCCTCCTTTACCCCCTTCAGGGCGGCGAAGGATGTGGCGCCCGGGGGTTTGTTCAGGAGAAGGATGCCGTCCGCGGGGGGCATCAGGACATTGCATCCTTCAGTTTTTCGGTGATCTGAAAACCCTTTTCTATGGCGTGGTCGACGATGAAAGTGAGTTTCGGCGTGCTGCGGAGTCTGATCTTCTTTCCCACCTGACTCTGGATGAAGCCCGCCGCGCTGTTGAGACCCTCCACGGCGGACTGGAGCCGTGTGTGATCCTCGAAGGAGGAAACGAAGACCTTGGCGTAGGACAGGTCCCGGGAAACCTGGATGTCGGAAATGGATACCATGCTGGAGACCCGGGGGTCCTTTATCTTCTGTTTCATGATCATGTCGCTCAGCTCTACCCGCAGCAGGTGGGCGACCCGCTGCAGACGATGCCTATCCATGAATCGCCTCGCCGAGTTTTTTCGCGAACTCCTTCAACTCAAAGATTTCGAACTGATCGCCGACTTTGAGGTTGTTGAAATTGTCGATCCCGATGCCGCATTCGAAACCCGCCTCCACTTCCCGGGCGTCGTCCTTGAACCGCCGGAGCGACGAGACTTTTCCCGTGGCGATGATGATGCCGTCCCGGATGACATGCACCTGGGCATTGCGCCGGACCTTCCCGGAGACGACGTAACAGCCTCCGATCAGACCGATCTTCGGGACCTTGAAGGTGTCCCGGACCTCGGCCAGTCCGATGGTTTCCTCTTTGACCTCCGGAGCCAGAAGGCCTTCCATGGCGGACCGGATGTCTTCCACCGCGTCGTAGATGACGTTGTACTTCCGGATTTCCACCTTTTCGATGTCCGCCAGCTGCTGGGCTTTCGGTGTGGGCCGGACATGGAACCCGACGATGATGGCGTCCGAAGCGCCGGCGAGGCGGACGTCCCCCTCGTTTATGGCGCCCGCCAGGGCCTGGATGACCGTGAGCTTTATCTCGGCGGTGGACAGTTTTTCCAGGCTCGTCTTCAGGGCCTCCACCGAACCGTGGACATCGCCCTTGATGATCACCTTGAGCTCCTGCACCGTGCCTTCCTTGATGCTGTCGTAGAGGTTGTCCAGAGTGATCTTTTTCAGGTTTCGGGACTCCTCCAGCCGCCGCAGCTCCTGCCTCTTGTCGCCGATCTGCCGGGCGATTTTTTCCGTCTCCGTCACATGCAGGGGATCCCCGGAGTTGGGAATGCCCGTGAGGCCGAGGATTTCCACCGGCATCGACGGGGTCGCCTCCTCCAGGCGATCGCCCTTGTCGTTGAACATGGCCCGGATCTTGCCGGGATAGATCCCCGCGACGAAGGTGTCACCCACCCGCAGGGTCCCCCGTTCGATGAGGACCGTGGCGACGATGCCCCGTCCGTGATCGATCTTGGATTCGATGATCTTTCCTTCCGCGTTGCAGCAGTAGCTGGCCTTCAGATCCAGCATCTCCGCCTGCAGAAGAATGGTGTCCAGAAGCTCGTCGATGCCCAGCTTCTTCAGGGCCGAGATCTCCACGTACAGGGTCTTGCCGCCCCACTGCTCGGGTATGAGGTCGTGATCCGACAGCTGCTGCTTTATCCGGTCGGGGTTGGCTTCGGGAAGATCGATCTTGTTGATGGCCACGATGATCGGGACCTTCGCCTCTTTGGCGTGATTCACCGCCTCGATGGTCTGGGGCATGACTCCATCGTTGGCCGCCACCACGAGAACCACGATGTCGGTTATCTGGGCGCCCCGGGCCCGCATCATGGTGAAGGCTTCGTGTCCCGGAGTGTCCAGGAAGGTTATCCGGCCCTGGGGCAGATTTACCGTGTAGGCGCCGATATGCTGGGTGATGCCGCCGAACTCCCCCGCCGCCACGTTGGAGGTCCGGATGGCGTCGAGGAGCTTGGTCTTTCCGTGGTCCACGTGTCCCATGATCGTGACGATGGGAGGCCGGGGGAGCAGGTCCTCTTCCCGGTCCTCCGCCGATTCGATGATGGTTTCGTCGTAGAGTGAAACGATATTGACCTTGCAACCGTATTCCTGGGCGAGAATGGAGGCGGTCTCGGCGTCGATCTGCTGGTTGATGGTTACCATCATGCCCATGGACATGAGCTTTCCGATGAGCTCCGAGGCCTTCAGGTTCATCTTCCGGGCCAACTCGGAAACGGTGATCGCCTCCATGATGTCGATCTCTTTGGGCACCGGGTTAAGGCGGGTTACGGTTTTCTTTTTGACCTGAAGCTCTTTCTCGTAGACCTTGTCCCGTTTGGGGTATTCTTTCTTCTTGGCCTTGAATATCTTTTTGTTCGGGGACTTCCCGTCACCCACCGGGGCGGCGGGCGCCGGGGGCCTTCCCCGCCCGGCGGCAAAGGGAGGCCGGGAGCCTCCGGGTCCGGACCCGGGTCCGGGTCGGTAGGGCCGGGCGCCCACGGGGGGCCTGCCTCCGACCGGCGGGCGTCCGCCCATGGGAGGTCTTCCTCCCATGGGGCTCCTGCCGCCCGCGTATCCTGTTCCTTCCGGCCGGGGGCCCTGCCGGTCGGGAAAGCGGCCGCCTTCCCGGGGGCCCGGAGAGCCGGGTCCCTGACCCGGACCGCTTCCGCCGTCCCGGCGGAAAAACTGTGGCCGCCCTCCGTCTCCGGTGGGACGCGGTCCCTGAGGGCCGCCCTGGTAGGGCCTGCCGGAGGTGAACGGCCGGTCCCCCTGATAGGGCCGGTCCCCCTGATAGGGCCTTCCAGGGGAAAAGGGCCGGTCCCCCTGATGGGGCCGCGGGCCTTGCTGAGGCCGGTCGGGGGCGGCAGGCCGGGGGCCGGGCGCCTGTCCCGGAGGGGGCTGGGGGGATTCCGATTCAGGGGCCCGGGGGGCAGGTGTCTCTTCCCGGGATGCGGGGCTGTCGTGAGGAACGGGAGGAGCCTCCGGAACCGCCGGGACCCGGGGCTCCGCCGCCGTTTCCTTCGGGGCGAGGACCGGGACCGGGGAAGCGCTCTCTTCCGGGGCCTCGGGCAGATCTTCCCGAGACGCCGTTATCTTCGGCACAACCTTGGGCGACGCCTTTTTTACCAGGACCTTTTTTTTGACCACGACGATTTTTTTCTTCTCATCCTTGTCCGCGGCCTCGTCCGCCGGCTTCGGCGACAGATCCTTCTTTTGCTTGATCAGGGTTGCCTTCGGTTTGTGTTTTTCCTGTTCGTCAGACATACTCTTCCTTTAACTATTTTCTTCTTCTTCCTCGACTTCAAAACTTAACCCAACTCCGCAGTTTGGGCAAGACGTCATGTCCAGGGTGATGGCGCCGCCGCATTCGGGACATTCGTAGGTTTCTTCCTGATCGTCGTCCGGGGAGTGAAACTCCGCCTCGTCCTGCTCCTCCCCCTCGTCCTCCATCGCCGGTTCCGCCCGGGGCGCTTCGTCCTCGATTATTTCCACGTTGTTCGCGATGATGGTGCGGATGGCGGAAATGTCCTCGGGAGTAATGCCTTCCATCGCCGAAAGCTGGTCGTTGGTCAGAGCCACCAGATCCTCGATGAGTTCCACCCCGTTTTTTTCCAGCACCTCCACCAGGTGATTCGAGATCCCCGGCAGTTCGCCGATGAGGGTTATCTCCTCGTCCCCTTCGTCCAGATCGCTGAAGAGGGCCGAAACCGCCTTCTTGGATGCGGCGGATATATCCATCTCCGCGAACTGGGAGTCGGTTTTGACGTCTATGTTCCAGTCCACCAGGCGGTTCGCCAGCCGGACGTTGAGCCCCAGCTTGCCGATGGCCAGGGACAGCTGGGAATCGGGGACCACCGCCAGGGCCTGCCGCTTTCCCTCGTCGAGAATCACGATCTGGGACACCTCCGCAGGGGACAGGGCGTTCCTGATGAAGGTCCGGGGATCGTTGTCGTATTTGAGGATGTCGATCTTTTCCCCTTCCATTTCACGGACCACCGCCTGGATGCGGACTCCCTTGAGCCCCACGCAGGCCCCGACGGGGTCCACGTCTTCCCGGTTGGAGTAGACCGCGAGCTTCGTCCGGTACCCCGGCTCCCGGACGATTTTGAAAATTTCCACGGTTTTGTCGTAGACCTCCGGGACTTCCAGTTCGAAGATTCTTTTAACGAAATCCGTATGGGTCCGGGTGAGGACGATCTGCAGACCCGTGGGGGTCTTGTTGACCTCGTAGATCATCGCCTTGATCCGGTCGTTGGGACGGTAGGTTTCCCGGGGAGACTGATACTTCTTGGGCAGAATGCCCTCGGTTTTTCCCAGATCGACGAAGATGTTCCCGTTCCGTTCCCGCTGGTAATACCCGATGATCATTTCTCCGACCTTGTCCTGGAACTCGGAGTAGAGGGTGTCTTTCTGAATTTCCCGCAGAGTCTGCCGGGCCCTCTGCTTGGCGCTCTGCACCGCCACCCTGTCGAACTCCCGGGGGTTGATTTCGATCAGGAGTTCGTCCCCCACTTCGCAATCCTCGTTCAGCTCCAGCGCCTCGGACAGCCCGATCTCGGTCACCGGGTCTTCCAGGTCGTCGTCTTCGACGATTTTCTTCTTCGCGAAAATCATCACTTCGGTTTCGTCATCGTTGAAACGGACCACGGCGTTCTCCGAGGTTCCGAACTTCCTTTTATATGCCGCGAGGAGAAAATCCTCTATGGTTTTCATGACAAGCTCTTCGGTGATGCCCTTGTCCTGCACGAGCATTCTTATCGCATCCGCCAATCCAGACGCCATGGCTTATCGCACCTCCTGTGTATGATCGAGCTTCGCTTTCCTGATATCTTCATAAGAAAAGAAGGTCCTTTTCCCTTTCGTGTCCAGTTCCACACCCTCCTCGGATGTTTCCGCAACCACCCCTCCCACCCAGTCGCCGCCGTTTCGGGGGAGGACGCTGATTCCCCGGCCCCGGAAGATGGCGAACTCCCGCCGGCTCTTCAGGACCCGCTCCATGCCGGGGGAGGAAACCTCGATGCGGACGGAGGGGCTCTCCGTGATCATCTGGATCCGGGGGCGGAGGGTCTTGAGGATCTCCGAACAGGCCTCGTGATCCACCCCCTGGGGCCGGTGCACCACGGCGAAGACCTGCGCGCCGGTCTTCGTTCGGACCGCCCGCAGCTCCACCAGTTCGAAACCCATGCCTTTCACGATGGGTTCCGCGTCCTGAAAGATTTCCTCCCCGAGGGTGTTTGGAATCATAGGGCTCCGCCTGTCAAGGAAGATCACGGGGGTACAAAAAAAGAGTCGAACCTTCGACTCTTCCTCCCTGAAGAACATGAATCATCCATATAGAACCTATCAAATCCCCGGGATCCTGTCAAGTTCACGGAATCAATCGATGGCTATGGTCAGAACCGAGACCCGCTCCACCCCCATGGCCGTCAGGACCCCGGCGCAGGCGTCCGCCGTCGCCCCTGTGGTGAAGACATCGTCCAGCAGAACCACCCGCTTCGGAACTCCCCCCCGGATGGACTTTTTCGGCTGGATGGCTCCCCGCAGGTTCGTCTCCCTGTCGGTCCGGTTCAGGGTCTTCTGCTCCCGGCCTCCGCCGCTGCGGACCAGAAGCCTCCGATACCGGAAGCCATGGCGCCTCCGCAGCGCCCGGCAGAGAAGGAGCACCTGGTCGAAACCTCTGCGGGTCAGGGACTCCCGGCGGCAGGGAACGGGGACCAGGACGAGCCCGGGATCCAAGCCGCGCAGGTGGTCCGCCAGGAAGTCCCCGAAAAAAATCGCCAGGCCCGTCGCCCCCTCCCCCTTGTAGGCGGCCAGGGCCCGGGCGACCCGGGGCCGGGAGTACAGGAAGAGGGAGTGGTTGTCCGCGAAACGGCGCTCCCGGCCCCGGCATCGCATGCAGAGCCGGTCCTCCGATATCAGGGGCATGGAACACACCGCGCAGCGGGGTCCGGCCTCGGGAACGAAGCTCCCGGCGCAGTCCCCGCAGACAGGGAAGGGGCCGCGGCGGCTGCGGAAGCTCAGGTACCCGCCGCAGAGAACGCAGCGCTCCGGAAACAGGAGGTCCAGGACGCGATGGGCTGTAAGGGAAAAAATCATGCCGCCCCCCCGGATACCATCACCGGGGGAAATTCCCCTCCGCTTCGGCGGCAGTCCTTCCGATCAGGACTTCTTCTTCTCCGACAGAAGAATTTTCCGCCACCGGGCGATGAAGTTAAGGGCCTCCAGGGGGGTCGTTTTTTCCACCGGGTAGGCCAGAATCTCCTTCTCCAACACCTCCCGGCTCGAGAAGAGACTGCCCTGGACTTCCGCCTTTTTCGGCAGTCCCGCCCGTGAGGGGCCGCTCTCCCGGTGTTCCGTCAGATCCTCGAAGATCCGCACGGCCCGCAGGAGGACCTCGTCGGGGAGGCCCGCCAGTTTGGCCACATGGATGCCGTAGGAATTGCTGGAGGGACCGCCCACCACTTTTTTCAGAAAGACGATGTCTCCCCCCTCCTCCGCCACGGCCATGGAATGGTTGGCCAGGCGGGGATGCTCCAGAACCGTCAGTTCATGGTAGTGGGTGGCGAAAAGGGTCTTGCAGCGCACCCGGGCCAGGAGGTGTTCGCAGACCGCCCGGGCGATGGCCAGGCCGTCGTTGGTGCCCGTCCCCCGCCCCACCTCGTCCATCACCACCAGGCTTTTCTCGGTGGCATTGCGCAGAATGTTGGCGG
>JAKQWJ010000116.1 GCA_029562045.1 Spirochaetota bacterium
TCCTGCTCCTGTACATCATCCTCATCGCCCTCCGGGCCTTCGGCATCGTCGCCCAGTGGAACCCCGCCAGCCCCCTCTGGAGGACCCTGGACATGCTGCTGCACCCGGTGATCTCCCCCATCATCGACCGGATCCCCGGGAGCCGCCGGGGGGGGACCTATCTCCGGCATCTCCTGATGATCGGGGCGGGCCTCTTCGCACTGCGCTTCACCGGTGGTCTCCTCATGGCGCGGCTGGTGGCGATGCTGCACAAAATGCCCTTTTGAGCCATGTACCTCCCGGAGTTGCAGGTCCCCGTATCCCGGCTCACGGGGGTGGGCCCGTCGGCCGCCCGGGACCTGGCGTCCCTGGGCCTTCTCTCCCTGGGGGACCTCCTGATGCATCTGCCCCGGGACTATGACGATCGGAGCGTCCGGAGCCCCCTGGCGGCGGCTTACCGGGGAGGGAGAGTCAACACCGGAGCCGTCATCGACGCCCACGAGTACTTCGGCTTCGGGGCGCGGCGGACACTGAAGATCCTGGTGCGGGACGAGTCGGCGGCGGCGGAACTCCTCTGCTTCGGCCGGAATTTCCTGGCCCGCTCCTTTCCGCCGGGGATGCGGGTGGATCTGGCGGGGGTCTTCACCCTTCACCGGGGCAGGCTCCAGAGTTCATCCTTCGAGCTGGAGGAGGAGGGCCGCAGCCCGGACCTTTTTTCCTCCGTCCTGCCCATCTACCCCCTGGCGGGGCGGCTCGCCCAGAAAACCATGCGCCGCCTGCTGCGCCAGGCCTGGGAACGCTTCGGGACGCACCTTCAGGACGAGTTTCCCCCTCCTCTCCTCGAGTCCCGGGGGCTTCTCCCGCTGAGGGAGGCGCTCCGGGCGGTGCATCTGCCCCGTTCGCCGGAGGAGGCCGCCGCGGGCCGCAGGAGCCTGGCCTTCCGGGAACTCTTCATCCTGCAGATCCAGGTGGTCCGCCGGGCCCTGGCCCGGAAGGCGGCGGTGCGGGCCCCCCGGAACTACCGGGACAACCTTCTCCGCCGACTCCTCACCGCCCTCCCCTTTCGGCTCACCCCGGACCAGAAGACCTGCCTGGCGGAGCTTCATGCGGACTTCCAGGCGGACCACCCGGCGGCCCGGCTCCTGCAGGGGGACGTGGGATCCGGCAAGACCCTGGTGGCCTTCCTGGCGGCCCTCCTCCACACCGAGGCGGGCCGGCAGACTGCCATCATGGCCCCCACCGAGCTTCTGGCCCGCCAGCACGCCGACAACGCGGCCCGGCTCCTGGAACCCCTGGGGGTGCGGCTCGCCTTTTTCGCCGGGGGCCTGGCACCGAAGAACCGGGCCATGGTCCTTCGGGCCCTGGCCGCCGGGGAGGTGGACATTCTCATCGGCACCCACGCCCTGTTCTCCGACGACGTGGCTTTCCGGGATCTGGGTCTGGTGGTGATCGACGAACAGCACCGCTTCGGCGTGGTCCAGCGGAACAGGCTCCTGGCCAAGGGGCTCCACCCGGATGTTCTGGTGATGAGCGCCACCCCCATCCCCCAGACCCTGGCCCTGTCCGCCTTCGGCGACCTGGAGGTATCGACCATCCGCACCATGCCTCCGGGGCGCAAGCCGGTGGAAACCCATCTGGCGGTTATGGGAAAGGAGGAGAAGGTCTATGACTGGGTCCGGAGGGAGCTGGATGCGGGCTTCCAGGCCTACTTCGTCTACCCCCTGGTGGAGGAGGGCGGAAACGCCGGCCTGAAGGACGCGGAATCCATGCACCTGCGGATCCGGGACCGGGTTTTTCCCGGCCATCCCGCGGGGCTCATCCACGCCCGGCTCCCGGAGGAGGAAAAACGGGAAACCATGGAGCGTTTCTCCCGGGGGGAGATACGGGTCCTGGTGGCCACCAGCGTTGTGGAGGTGGGGGTGGATGTGCCCCGGGCCACCTGCATGGTGGTGGAGCATGCCGAGCGCTTCGGCCTGGCGGCGCTGCATCAGCTCCGGGG
>JAKQWJ010000119.1 GCA_029562045.1 Spirochaetota bacterium
CCCGGGCGCGGTACAGAACGTAGCTCCCCGGCGGAATGAGGACCTCCTCCCCGGCGGGGACGAAGACCGCTCCCCCCCGGCGGAGACTCACCCGGTTCCGCCGCCCCCGGATCTCCACCCCGCCGCCGCCGCAGAGGAGGATCTGGGGACCCTCCGAAACCAGGGGGACCCGGGCCCCGTCCCCCGTCGGATCCGCAGCCGCCGGACCGGGAGCCGCCGGACCCGCAGCCGCAGCCGCAGCCGCCGGACCGGGAGCCGCAGCCGGCGCCGCCGGACCCGCAGCCGGCACCCCGCCTCCCGGATCATCCCCCGGCCCCCCGGCCCGAAGGACCGACAGGAGGAACTCCTCCGCCGGGGCCGGGTACTCCTCCTCGACGATGCCGCCCCCCAGGGCCTTTCTCCGGGGACGGAGGACCCGGGCCGGGCCGGTCCTAAGGTCCAGAATCCGCAGGAGCTCCTCCGGGTCCCGGTGCTTGAGCGTGAGCCCTCCCCGGAGGACATTGTCCGAGTTGGCCATCAGCTCCACCCCCAGGCCCTCCAGGTAGGCGTGGAGTTCCCCCGCCTCCAGGGCCAGGGCTTCCCCGGGCCGGAGCCGGACCAGGTTGAGGTAGAAGGGGGCAAAGCAGCCCGCGTCTCCGGGGTATTCCTCCGCCAGCCGGCGGAACCATCGAGCCTCCTGACCCTGGCCTGAACCCTGGCCTGAACCCGGGCCTGAACCCGGACCTGAACCCGGGCCTGAACCCGGGCCCGGACCGGGATACCCCCTCGGACCCGGAAAGGGGCCCGACCCGGACGGAGGAATCCCACCCTCAGGCAGGCCGGCTCCCGACGGGACCACCGTCCCGGGCGCCGGACCGGCGGCCGGGGACAGGCCGTCCCCGGGCGAAGGGCCCTCTCCCGGAAGGCGGCCTTCCAGGCAGCGGCGGACCCAGCGGGCCGCGGTCTCGGGGGGCGCGGTGAGGAGGGTTTTCAGAAAGGTCCGGAGAGCCCCGTCTCCCCGGCCTGCGGCCAGGGCTTCCCCGGCGGACCGAAGCTCCGGATCCGGGAGGGCGGTGAAGAAGGCGGCGGTCTCCTCTGTCGGACGCAGGCCCCGGAGGGCGGAGAAATCCGAAACCGCCAGGATGATTTCCGGTTTGTGGTGGGGGTCCCGGTAGTTCCTCTCCGGCGCGTCCTGCGGGAGTCCCCTCCGGTTCTCCCTCGCGAAACCTTCCCGGGCCTGAACCGGGCCGGGGTGGCACTGGATGGACAGCGGCCTTTCCACCGCCAGAACCTTGAACAGGAAAGGAAGCCGGGGACCGAAACGGCTGACCGTCCCCTCTCCCAGAAAAAGACCGGGGTCCGATCCGATGAGCCGGTCCAGCGGCTTCTTTCCGCCGCCGGCTTCCGCCAGGGAGGGAGCCCCAGGGTGGGCCCCCATCCAGAGCTCCGCCCAGGGCTCCCCGCCGGGGTTGGGCAGGCTGAGAAACTCCGGCAGAAGGACCCGCGAACCCCAGGCGTATCGCCGGACCGGGTTCTCCAATGTATGGATCATCCCGTCGATCATAAAAAACATCCGGCAAATGTGCAATATCCGCCGATTCCCGCTATACTTGTTCTCATGAACTGCACGAACTGCGGCCGGGAAATCCCGTCGGAGAACATCAACATCCAGCTGGCCATCGCGAAGTGCGACGCCTGCAACGCGGTCTTCAGTTTTTACGACCAGCCGGCTCCTCCACACCCCGATGCCGACTCCCCCGGGACACCCGGGGAAAGCGAGGTTTCCCGCCGTGGCCGCTCCCCCGAAAGCTACGCCGCCGCCCCCCTGCCCCGGGGAGTGTCCCTGGAGGACACCGGCCGGGAGCTCCGGATCCGGCGGCGCTGGTTCGGCCCCCAGTTCCTGTTTCTGACCTTTTTCACCGGAATCTGGGACATCTTCCTCCTCCTCTGGTTCGGCATCGCCATCCGGCAGGGGCAGATCGTCATGGCCCTGGCGGGAGTCATCCATCTGGCGGTGGGTCTGGGACTGACCTACTACACCCTCGCGGGCTATCTCAATTCCACCATCGTAGCGGTGAACCCGGACTACCTTGTCCTGCATCACAAGCCCCTGCCCTGGCGCGGCGCGGCGACGATACTTGCCGGGGATGTGGAAAGGCTGGTTTCCCGGGGATCCACGAGCTTCTCGGTATCCGCCGTTCTGCTGGACCAGCGGGAGTTTACGCTCATCGGGGGGCTGGAGAACGAGGCTCAGGCCCTGAGGATCGAAGAGGAGGCCGGCCGCTATCTGAAGCCTGGAAAGTTCCGGCTGTGACCGGTGACGCGATGGCCGCGGCGGTGGAGGCGGGGAACCTGGACGCCCCGCTGGCCCGCCTGTACCCCGGCGAGAGCCGGCGGTCCCGGCGGGGCCGGGTCCTGCGGCTTCTGGGACGGCACCGGGACCTTTTCGGCCCCGGCGAGGTGAGGCTCGTCTCCGCCCCGGGCCGCGCCGAACTGGGGGGCAACCACACGGACCACAACGGCGGCCGGGTTCTGGCGGCGGCGGTGGACCTGGATCTCCTGGCCGCCGCCCGCGCCGCCGGTGACGGAACGGCCGAAATCGTCTCCCGAGGCTTTCCCCGCATCATCCGGGTGGATCTGTCCCGCCTCGAAGCGGTCCCGGGCGAGGAGGGAAGCTCCGAGGCTCTGGTCCGGGGAATCGCCGCCGGTTTCGCCCGACGGGGCCTGGGCCGCGGCGGGTTCCGGGCCGTGGTGGACGGCCGGGTCCTCCCCGGTTCGGGCCTCAGCTCCTCCGCGGCCTTCGAGACCCTGATATCGGGAATCCAGAACCTGCTCCACAACGGCGGACTCGTCCCCGGGGACACCGCCGCGGAGATCGGCTGGGAGGCGGAAAACATCTTTTTCGGAAAACCCTGCGGAAGGATGGACCAGTACGCCTGCGGCCTCGGCGGCATCCGCCTCATGGACTTCCGGGATCCCGAGAGGCCCGGTCTGGAACTCATCGACTTCGACTTCGCCGCCGCGGGGCTCGTTCTTTTCGTGGTGCATACCGGGGAGGGTCATGGGGAGCTGACCGCGGACTACGCCGCCGTCCCCGCCGAGATGGCTGCCCTGGCCCGGGCCCTGGGGGGACGGAGGCTGGCCGACCTGGGAGACCTTTCCACGGAGGAGCTGCTGCGCCGCGCCGCCCCCCTCCGGGACACCCTGGGGGACCGGGCCATTCTGCGGGCCGCCCATTTCTTCGCCGAGAACCGCCGGGTCCTCCGGATGGCCTCCGCCCTTCGGGACGGCTGTCCCGGGGAGTTTCTCCGGCTGGTCCGGTTGTCCGGAGACTCCTCCGGCCGCCTGCTGCAGAACGGCTACTCCCCCTCCCGGCCGGAGAGGCAGGGCATCCCGCTGGCCCTGCTGGCGGCGGAGGAGATTCTGTCGGGAGAGGGCGCCTGCCGGGTCCACGGAGGAGGCTTCGCCGGAACGATCCAGGCCTATGTGCCCCGGGAAAAGGCCCGGAGGTTCCGGTCTTTCATGGAGGAGATCTTCCGCCCCGGGAGCGTCCGGGAGCTGCGGGTCCGGAAAGAGGGCCTGGTGGAGATCCACCCCCGGGCAGGAGGTCCGCCGGAGCCCCGTCAGGGGGCCGGGACTCCGTGACGGATCACTTCCCGGTTGAAGATGGACAGAACCAGCGTGGAGTTGACCTCCTGGTAGTAGGGGATCGCCAGGGGGCCTCCGGGGTGCTTCATCGTGAAGAGGGTCCGGCGCTCCCCTGCGGGGCTCACCACCTCGAACTTCAGATCCACCGCCACGGGATAGCTGGGCAGACTGTACTCGAAAAGTCCGAACACCAGGCTTCCCGACCGGGGGGCGGGGGCGGCCATGGTCAGCCCCAGCCTCGTTCCCGGCTCCACCTCCGCCCCCGCCGGAGGCTCCTGGGCCACCACGAAACCCCGGGTCTGCCCCCTCTGGGGTTCCGCCACGGAGAAGACGAAGGGGATGTTGCTCCGGGCCAGGAGTTCCACCGCCTGCTGGAAATCGATGCCCACGAAACTGGGGAGAACGATTTTTTCCAGCTCCGGGCCCCGGCTCACCACCAGGACCAGATCGGTGAGGTCCGACAGCTCCGTCCCCGGCGCGGGTTTCTGTTCCAGTATCGTTCCGGAGGGGAGAGGGTCGAAAACATAGGTCACCGGCTCCTGGATCTTGAGAAGCGGCTTGTAGGCGGTGAAGAGGGTCTGCAGGTAGACCCGGACCTCGTCCAGATTGCGGCCCACGAAATTTTCCACCTGGTCCACCACCGAGCCCTTGCTGACCACGATGTTGACCCGTTTCCCCGCCTTGACCTGGGTCCCCGGCGAGGGACGCTGATCCAGAACCTTCCCCTTCAGTCCCGGGTCGGAGGAGTAGCGCACCTGCACCAGGGGAAACAGCTCTTTTTCCTGCAGCCGGATCAGGGCATCCACCAGTTCTTCGCCCTGGACATTCGGGACCATGGTCTGCTCCGCCCCCCGGAGGGCCAGGAAAAAGGCGGAAAAGCCGGAGAAGAAAAGGACCGCCACCGTGAGCATGCCGGTGAGAACGAGCAGCCGGAGCCGGCGGCCCTCCTCGGTATGGGAGTTCCCCGGCATGAAGCGGGAAACCCACTCCCGGCCGGTGGAGACCTTCGCCATGAACGTGTCCCACCAGAATTTCATTTCCCCTCTCCCAGGACGCTGCCGATGAAATCCCGGTTCCCGTTCAGGAAAGACCGGAAATCCATCGCTCTCCTCGATTGAAGACCAAGCTCCGTCACGGCGAGGAGCCCTCCGCCTGTTTGTACCAAAATTCCCCGGCTCTTGTCTACACCCAGCACTTTTCCCGGCGGCGGCCCTTCCGCGGCGGCGACTTCCCGCGTCTCCGGGACCCCGGCCGCGAGAATCCTGAGGGTCTCCCCCCGGAAAAGCGTCCAGGCTCCGGGCCAGGGGTTGTAGGCCCGGGCCATCCGCTCGATATGGGCGGCCTCCCGGGTCCAGTCGATGCGGCCCGACTCCCGGGTGAGAAGGCCGCAGTAGGAGGCCTCATCCTCCCTCTGGGGCGTCCCCGCCTCCTCACCCCGGGCGATGAGGTCCAGCGCCCGGACCAGCAGGGGAGCCCCCTTATCCGCCGCCAGGGCCGTCAGAGAGCCGGCGGTTTCCCGTCCCGAAAGGGGGATTCTCTCCTGGAGCAGGATGTCCCCGGCGTCCATCCTGAGGGCAAGCCGCTGCACCGTGATCCCCGTCTCCCGGTCTCCCGCCAGGATGGCGGCGTTTATCGGCGTGGGCCCCCGGTGGCGGGGCAGAAGGGAGGGGTGCAGGTTGATCCCCCCCCGGGGGAAGAGGGCCAGGAAACGGGGGCCGAAGATCCGGCCGTAGGCCACCACCGCGAGGATGTCCGGCGCCAGGTTCTGCACGGCCAGACGGGCCGCGGCGTCCAGTTTTTCCGGCTGCAGAACCGGCAGGCCCAGCCGCTTCGCCGCGGCCTTTACCGGAGACTCTTCGGTTTTCCGTCCCCGGCCGGAGCCGCGGTCCGGGTTGGTCAGGACCCCCACCACCCGATGGCTCCGGGCCGCGGCCTCCAGGGAGGGAACGGCCATCTCCGGGGAACCGGCGAAAAGAACGCGCATCAGGCCCTGAACTTGTCTTCCCAGACCTTCATGATCCGTTTCCGTTTGAGCTCCGTCAGCCGGTCGATGAACATGATTCCGTCCAGGTGGTCCATTTCATGCAGGATGACCCGGGCCAGAAGTCCCTCGGCATCCATGGTGAAGGGCTTCTCTCTCCCGTCCCAGGCCCGGACCCGCAGGGCCAGGGGCCGGGTGACATCGGCGTAGATGCCCGGAAGGCTCAGGCAGCCCTCCTCGTACTTTCCCGTCTCCGGGGACAGCTCCAGAACCTCGGGGTTGACGAAAACCAGGGGGGGCTCGTCGGGGATGGTGACGATAAAGAGCCGGCGGGAAACACCCACCTGGGGCGCCGCCAGACCCAGACCCTTCGCCCCCCGCAGGGTTTCCAGCATGTCCGCCGCGAGCTTCACCGTTCCGGCTCCGAAGTCCGTCACCTCCTCGGCCTTCCGCCGAAGAACCTCGGTTCCCAAGGTCACTATATTCATGATTCCCTAAAACTAATAAAATACCGGGAAGAAAACAAGGGAGGATACCCCATGATACAGGTGGAAGTTCAGGCCGGCGTCTGCGGCTTCGTGTCCGTCATGACCGCCGAGAGCGGCGACATGCAGCATGTGCGCATCACCTTCCGGACCGACTGCCCCAACCTGAAACCCCTGGAGGGGGCGGACCCCATCCTCATCGACGCCTACAGCGACGCCTTCGGCCCCGTGGGGGACACCCAGTCCTACCGGATCCTGCGCCCCCATGTCCGGCACGCCGCCTGCCCCGTCCCCATGGCCATGGTCAAGGCGGTGGAGGCCGCCGCGGGCCTGGCCCTGCCCCGGGATGTGCGGGTGACCATCACCCGGGAGAGCTAGGGGCTCTTCAGCGGGGGACCAGCAGGATATCCCCCCGGAAGGTTTTTTTGG
>JAKQWJ010000132.1 GCA_029562045.1 Spirochaetota bacterium
CATGCCTCCCCGGAAAGGGGGGGGGATCCGGGCCCAGGCGCCCCCGGAGGCTGCCCGGTAAAAGACCGAGCCGGCGCCTATGTAATAACGATCTTCGGTGATGCCCCCCCCAGCGGTGACTTTTATAATGTCCCCCGACACGGCCAGGGCGTTGGGCAGGGAATTGTCCGCCGCCTTCTCTTCGATCTCCAGGCTGTAGAAGACTCCCTCCATGTCATCGGAGCAGGAGAAAAGGAAAACCGAAAAAACTATGGCCGCCAGCGCCGCCGGCGCCCCGAACCGCTTCCCGTGGCTCATCATCGCGCTCCCGTTAAAAGTGGTACAAGGCCGAAAAGGTTATTTCGAGAAAGTTCCCGAACCGGCTCTGGCTCCGGGGCGGGGTGGCCCCGGTGTAGAGGTTGGGGGACCACCAGTAGATGAAATTGACCCCGAAGGCCCACTCGGGGCTGTAGTTCCAGTAAACCGAGGCCCCGGGCTTCAGAATGGGCAGGATCTGAAAGGAAGAGTCCAGCTTAGTGAAGTTGAAGCCCGCGGCGATGGACAGGGGGAACTCCAGGGGGTGCCAGCGCAGGATGTAGGCGTACCGCACCGTCACCGGCAGCATGAAGAGGTTGCGCTCGTTGGGGCTGAAGGCGAACATGCCGCCCCCCTCCAGACCCAGGGTCATCTCGTTGTTCAGGAAGGCGCTCCACTGCAGGGAGCCCACACCACCCAGGGACAGGTTGGTGGACCGGATGTCCCCCGCCGGAGACTGGAAGAATAGGGGGACGAAGAGCCCCGCGTTGATCATCAGCATCTGGTTGCCCAGGGAGTAGGTGGGAACCACCCGGTAGTCGTCCCCGTCGTCCGACCCCTGCCGGGGCGTCTGGGCGGCGAGGCCCGAGGCGGCGAAAAGAAGGAGAGCCGCCCAGAAAAAAGGTTTCGTTTTCAATCCTGTTTTCTCTCTCTCAATGGATACTGATGGAGTCTATCACCGGAGCGGCGTCTTTATCAATGAGCATTTATTGAATTTTCCTTTTCTCCATGGTACAAGAAAGAATCGCGGCGGACAGGGGGAAGGCATGGACGGACAAGCGGAAATTCTGGACGGAAAAGCCATCGCCGCCGGAATGCGGGAGGAGATCCGCCGGGAGACCCTGCGGCTCTCCAGCCGGGGCGTCGTCCCGGGTCTGGCGGTGGTTCTGGTGGGCCGGGATCCCGCCAGCCTCTCCTATGTGACGGCCAAGGAGAAGGCCTGCGGGGAGGCGGGGATGTTTTCCCTGGACCGGCGCCTGCCGGAGGACACCCCGGAGGAGGAGCTTCTGCGTCTGGTGGCGGATCTGAACCGGGATCCCCGAATCCACGGCATCCTGGTCCAGCTGCCCCTGCCCCGGCACATCGACGAGGGGAAGGTTCTCCTGGAGATCCTCCCGGAAAAGGACGTGGACGGCTACCACCCCGTCAATCTGGGAAGGATGCTCCTGGGTCAGGACACCTTCTACCCCTGCACCCCCCACGGAATCCTGAAGATTTTCCAACACGGCGGGGTGGACACCCGGGGCCGCCATGTGGTGGTGGTGGG
>JAKQWJ010000135.1 GCA_029562045.1 Spirochaetota bacterium
GAGGCCTGGGAGAGGGCCTCCGCCAGCTCCCCGTCGCTCCGGGAGGACAGATAGACCGAGGCGGGGAGGATCCGCATCAGGGAGCCGTTCCCGTTGGACGCTTCGTCGGATCTTCCCGCGTCCCCGGCGGCGGCGCCGAAGCGGATCTTCATCAGGGCGTCTTTGGTGGTTCCGCCGAAGTCGAAGACCGAACCGTGGGCTGTGAGGTGTCCATGGAAGAGCCAGCGGACGAAGCGCTCCCCCTGGTCCTGAATGTCCCAGCCTTTTTCCAGAATGCTTTCCAGAACGCAGAGGGCCATGGATGTGTCGTCCGACCAGGTCCCCGGGGGCTGGTTGTAGACCCCCCAGCCCCGCATGCCGGTGACGGGATTATCTTTCAGGACTTCCCGATCGGAGAACTCCACCGGGACTCCCAGGGCGTCCCCCACCGCTAGACCCAGGACTCCCCCGAGAATTCGGGAGCGCCGGGTGGGAAGAGGATAGAGTAATGGTGTCATTGAAGGCCTCCTTTTAGCCGGTTGTTTAAAGACGCGGCAAGCTGGAGAACAAATCGCGTCTGACAGATATTATAGCATGAAAACGGCATTTTGTTAAGGGCGAAGGTCGGTTTTTTGCGGGTTGGCGGGATTGGCCCAGGAGAGGGCGTGGTGTTCTCGTCCGGACAGACTGCCGGGGTAAGCGGACAGCCGGGGCGCCCGATTTATAG
Source organism: Spirochaetota bacterium (assembly GCA_029562045.1). Classification (GTDB taxonomy): domain Bacteria; phylum Spirochaetota; class Spirochaetia; order DTKZ01; family DTKZ01; genus JAKQWJ01. Next base: position 707 of record JAKQWJ010000135.1, read on the forward strand.
GCGGGAAGCTTTCAGTTTAATTTGACAGCCCCTGCGGGTGTGTTATAGTGAAAAAGTGCAGGGAAACAATGACCGCCCCGATGAAAGAGAAATCCTATGGCCAGACTTGAAGAACTGAAAAAGGGTGCCGTTGTCAAGGGAGTCCTGCCAGACGGTATGACCGAGAGAGAGTGCAGTCAGGCGGAAATCCTTTCCCGGGCAAAGAATATCGCCAAGGTCGCCCTGGCTCTGGTTGGACTCGTTTCGGCCCGGGGGACGACAAAAAAGGAAAATCTGGAACTATTTTAAAGAGGACCCACATGCAGATCGAAAGCATAGAAATCCGGAACTACCGCCTGTTTCGACAGGCGGAACTGAAGAACCTGCCCCGGCTGGCCATCGTGGTGGGGGCCAACGGTTCGGGAAAATCAACTCTCTTCGATGTGTTCAGCTTTCTGAAGGAGGCCCTGGCCCAGAATGTGACGGTGGCGGTGACCCGCCGCGGCGGCTTTCGGGAACTTATCAGCCGGGGCGAGACGGGCACCATCGGGATCACCGTGAAATTCCGGGAAAGCGGCGGGCAGCTGGTCACCTACCAGCTGGATATCGGCGAGGACGGAGGCCGGCCGGTGGTGGAACGGGAGATTTTGAAATTCCGACGGGGTTCATACGGCCAGCCCTGGCATTTCGTCGATTTCTCCCGGGGCAGGGGTTACGCCATAACCAACGAGGCCGCCTATGGCGAGGAGGGCATCGAGGCGGAACGGAAGGAATATGTGCTGGACGATCCCAGCGTGCTGGCCATAAAAGGGCTGGGGCAGTTCAAGGAATTCCGGGTGGTCGCCGAATTCCGCGGTCTCATCGAAAACTGGCACATCTCCGACTTTCACATCAGTGACGCCCGGCCCAGCGCCGAGGCGGGTTACGCCGAACACCTTTCCACCCGGGGAGACAATATCGCCCAGGTGGCCCAGTACCTCTTCGAAAATCACCCCGAGAGTTTCGAGAAGGTTCTCCGGGCCATGCAGATGCGGGTCCCCGGAGTGAGCAAGGTCGAGGCCAGGCCCACCGAGGACGGCCGCCTGGTGCTGCGGTTTCAGGATGGCAGCTTCAGAGACCCCTTCATCGCCCGGTATGTTTCCGACGGGACCATCAAGATGTTCGCCTACCTGATACTCCTGTACGATCCCCAGCCCCACCCCCTCCTGGCGGTGGAGGAGCCGGAGAACCAGCTCTACCCTGATCTTCTCTACGAACTCCTCGAAGAGTTCCGGGATTACGCCCGTCGGGGCGGGCAGGTATTCGTCTCCACCCATTCGCCGGACTTCGTCAACGGCGCCCAGCTGGAGGAAATCTACTGGCTGGTAAAAAAGGACGGCTTCAGTGAGATCCGCCGGGCCTCCGAAAACGCCCTTCTGCGGAATCTTTTCGACGCCGGCGACCTTCCCGGCGCTCTCTGGAGGCAGGGCCTCTTCGAGGGGGCGGGCCCCGGATGAGCAGAATCGTCTTTCTCCTGGAAGAACGCTCCATGAAAACGCTTCTGGAAGGACTTCTGCCGC
>JAKQWJ010000137.1 GCA_029562045.1 Spirochaetota bacterium
CGAGGCCGCGGCGCTGGGAAGCCTGGCGTCCATCATCCTGGCCATCGTATACCGGAAGTTCAGCTGGGGGCTCATCAAGCGGGCCTGCATCGAGACCCTCCGGGTCAGCGCCTTCGTGGTGATGATCGCCGCCATGTCCTACGCCTTCGTGGGCATCTTTATGAACGCCGGCTCCGGCGAGGTGGTGACCGATGTGATCCTCTCCATCCCCGGCGGCAAATGGGTCACCTTCTTCGTCATCATGCTCATCGTCTTCCTTCTGGGGATGTTCATCGAGTGGATCGGCATCGTGTTCATCATCGTGCCCATCTTCTCCCCCATCTTCGAAAAGCTGGGCTTCAACCCCCTCTGGGCGGGGCTCATGGTCTGCGTCAATCTGCAGATGGCCTTCATGACGCCCCCCATGGCCATGTCGATCTTCGTGCTGAAGGGGGCGGCGCCGGCGGAGCTGGGAATAACCATGAAAGACATCATCAAGGGGGTCATCCCCTTCGTCCTGCTGGTCATGGTGGCCCTGGTGCTGCTCACCGTCTTCCCCCAGATCATCCTCTGGCTGCCGGAGAAAATGATCGGCTGACGGTGAAACCCGCCCCGGGAAGCGGCCGTCCACTGAGGCGGCCTGCCTCCCGGCGCTCCCGGGATGGGCCGCCCGCCGGGGCCGGCGCCTCCTTCCCGGCGAATCCGGCGGCTCTCAACAAAAAAAGGCCGCCCGAGCCGAGGCTCGGGCGGCCTTTTCCGTATCCCCCCCGCGTCGGCGGAAGGGCATGTCGAGGCAGCGCCTCTCGGAGCCATCCCGATGTAAGGAAGGCAGCCGGATGAAGGCCCCCCGCCGGGCTCCGGGGCGCGGCGTCTATTTCTTTCCCTTCAGATAATCCACCGCGGCCTTGAAATCCTGGCCCACCTTCCGGGTGGTGTCCGTCATGGGATTGAAGGGGCCGCCGGACATGTAGCTCGCCACGGGACTGGTTCCTCCCGCGGCGGAGGCGCCGGAGCCGGCGGTGGAGGAGGCGGCCCTTTCCGCCTGCCGGGCGATGGCCAGGCCGTCCACGAACACCAGCTGGTCCGGCCTCAGGATCTTATCCTCGATCTCCTTCAGCATGGTTTCCGCCTCCCGGGGTTCAAGCCTCGGGGTCTTCAGGATCCTGTCGGCCGTCGCCGTCAGGGCCTTCACCTGGGCCGGGGCCAGGGCGAGTTTCTTCTGCTCCCGGTCCATGGTCTGGATGTAGCCGAAGATCCTGCCCAGATCGTAGACCACTTCCAGCTTGGCCCGGGCGGCCTGGACGGCCGGGTCCTGGGTGGAGGTCTGAGCGAAGGCCGCCCCGGACAGCAGGACCGCCGCGGCGATCATCATGAACAGTTTTTTGACCATTTTCGTTCTCCTTGTGTCATTCATACCGGAGGGCCTGTATGGGGTCCATCCGGGACGCGATGTAGGCGGGGTAGCCGCCGAAAAAAAGTCCGATCAGAACCGAGAAGCCGAAGGACAGGGCCACCGACAGGGGGGTCACCTGGCTGGCCAGGCCGCCGAAGCGGGAGAAGGCCCAGGAGGCCCCGAAGCCCAGGGCAATGCCGATGAGGCCCCCCGCCACGGACAGGATTATGGCTTCCGTCATGAATTGGGCGATGATGTCCCCGCTCTTCGCCCCCAGGGCCATGCGGACTCCGATTTCCCGGGTGCGCTCCGTGACGGAGACCAGCATGATGTTCATGATGCCGATCCCTCCCACCAGGAGACTTATGGCGGCTATCCCGCCCAGGAGCAGGGTGAAGGTGCCCGCCACCCCCTGCAGGGTGTCCAGCAGGTCCAGCTGGTTCGCCACGTAGAAGTCCGCCGCGTCCAGGTTGGGAAGCCGGTGGAGCCGCAGGATCTCCTTTTCGATGGCGCCCTGGGCCTGGCGCATGATTCCCGCCGAGGCGGCCCGGACGTTGATCAGCGCGTACTTCGGGTTTCCCGAGACGTAACGCTGGAAGGTGGAGATGGGGATGAACACCGACGAATCGGTGACCGAGGATCCCTTGGGCTCCATGACCCCCGCCACCCGGTAGCCCAGGCCGTTGAGCCGGATCTTCTGCCCCACCGGGTCCCCGGCGCCGCCGAAGAGTTCCTGGTAGACCTGATGGCCGATGACCACGGAGGTCTTGCGGCTGTCCGCCTCCTGTTCAGTGAAAAAGGAGCCTAAAATCGGGTGGACATTGCGGATCTCCGGATACCGGATCCCCGTCCCGACGATGGTGACCGGCATGTTGACGGCGGCGAATTTCGCCTGACCCCCGGAACTGGACTCCGGGGCCGCCAGCTCCACCAGATGGGGCCCCAGGTTCCGGACGGCCTCCAGGTCCTCGGCGCTGAGGGTGGGGACGATGTTGGTGGTGGACCTCCGGACCAGGCTGCCGCCCCGGGGCTGGCCGGAGTAGACCAGGAGAAGGTTGGAGCCCAGGGACTGCAGGCTCGCCTCCACGGATTTCTGGGCCCCCGCGCCCAGGGCCAGCATGGCGATGACCGCCCCGGTTCCGATCATGACTCCCAGGGCGGTGAGGAAGGAGCGGACGGCGTTGGCGGCGATGCTCCGGAGGGACATGCGGATGTTTTCGAAAAAAGCCCCCCCTTTCATGGCGTCCACTCCCCGGACGGAACGTCCGCCAGGATCTTCCCGTCCTGGATCTGGATGACCCGCCGCGCCCGCCGGGCGATCAGAGGGTCGTGGGTCACCAGGATCAGGGTCGTTCCGTCCCGGTTCAGGGAATGGAAGAGTTCCATGATCTCCCCTCCGGTCCGGGTGTCCAGGGCCCCGGTGGGTTCGTCGGCCAGGATGATGGCCGGGTCCCCCGCCAGAGCCCGGGCGATGGCCACCCTCTGGCGCTGACCCCCGGAGAGTTCCGATGGCACATGGCGCTCCCGGCCTTCCAGGCCCACCTTCCTCAGCATGTCCCGGGCCCTCTCCTTCCGAACCCGGGAGGGGATTCCCTGGTAGATCATCGGGAGTTCCACATTTTCCAGGGAGTTCTCCCGGGGAAGGAGGTTGAAGTTCTGGAACACGAAGCCGATCCTCCGTCCCCGGATCTCCGCCCGCTTGTCGGAGGTGAGGGAGGCGGTCTCCTCCCCCGCCAGAATGTAGCTTCCCCCGGTGGGGGAATCCAGGCAGCCCAGGATGTTCATCAGGGTGGTTTTACCCGAACCGCTGGGTCCGACGATGGAGACGAACTCGCCGGACTGGATTCCGAAAGTCACGCTGTCCAGGGCCTTCACCGTGGTGGGGCCCATCCGGTAGTGCCGGGACAGGTTCGTCACGCCGATCATCGTCCGCCTCCCGTTCCGGGGATGGTGATGGGGAGGACCGATTTCTCCGACCCGGAGGCTCCGGGAGCCGCCGGGGTTCCCGGAGCGGGGGCGCCGGGAAGGACGACCAGGTCCCCTTCCTCCAGCCCCTCCAGCACCACCACCCTGCTCCCGTCGTCGGCTCCGGTGACAACCCGCTTCCTCACCGGGCCGTCGGTTCCCATTACATCCACGTAGCTCCGCCCCCGGACGGTGGACACGCTCTTGGAGGGAACCACCAGGCCTCTGTCGGACCGGAGCAGTATGGCGAAGTCCGCGCTCACCCCCGGCCGGAGGCGGCCCTCCCCGTTGGGGACCACCGCGGTGACGGTGAAGATGGAGATGTTGTTGACGATCTCCGCCATGGGGCTCACCGATTCCACTACGGAGTGGATGGGCTCAGGACCCACCGAGTCGCCGCTGATGGTGACCGCCTGGCCTTCGGCGATTTTCGCGATGTCGAACTCATCCACCTCCGCGGCGAAGCGTATCCGGTGGATGTCTCCGAATAGGGCCACCTGGGCGGCGGCGCCCACCAGGTCTCCCGGGGAGACCTGGACCTTCAGCACCGTGCCGTCGAAGGGGGCCCGGATGCGGGACTCCGCCAGGTCGCTTTTCGCCCGGTCCGCCGCCAGGCGGGCCTGGCGGACCTTCAGCTCCGCCGTCTCCAGAGCCAGGTCCGCGGCGCGGGCCGCCTCCTCCGCCAGGAGGTAGTCCCCCGGGCTCAGAGCCTTGTTGTCCAGCAGGACCTTCCTGTCCGCCAGGTCCTTCACCGCCCTGTCCCGGGTCAGACGGCTCCTGCGGGCTTCCACCTCGGCCTGGGAGTAGAGGATTTCCATCTGGCCGGCGGTGTTTCGCAAAGCTGCGTCATCCAGAGCCACCACCACTTCTCCCCGGGCAAGCCGGGAACCCTCCCGGGCGGCGAAGGTCACCACCGAGGCGGACTGGGTCCGAAGGGCGACCTGCCGGAAGGGCTCGGCGATGGCGGCACCCTCCACCACCAGCGACACCGAACCTTTCCTGGCCTCCACCGTGGCCGGCGCCGCGGCCGCCGTGTCCGGAGTCCCGCCCCGGGGGGCGAGGAAAAACCAGGCCGCGGCGGCCGCGGCGATGAGCGCTGTCGGAATAACGATTTTTTTCATGTTGCCTCCACCTTGTGTCACTTCGTCGGAGCGGGGAATCCGATCCCTGCCGCCGTCCAGGCATTGGCCGCTCCGATGAGGGCCAGATAGGCCCCCGCGGCGTCGATCCGGGCCTTTTCCCGGTTGTAATCCGCCCGGGCCGTGAGGACCGCCGCCGCGGCCTCGTCCTCGGGGCTGGAGAGGCCCAGGGCCTTGCGTGTCCCCGCCACGGCGGAGGTTTCCACGGCGGCCCGAACCGCTCTTTCCGCTTCCGCCTGGCTGTCCCGGGCCTTCAGCAGGGCCGCGTACCTGCTCCGAATCTGCAGGTCGGACATCTCTTCCAGCACGTGAAGCCGGCGCTCTTCCAGCTCGACGGCCCCGGCCAGGGCGGCCCGGTCGTCCGCCGCGGCGGCGGCCACCGCCACGTTGACTCCCAGCGAGAGGGTCAGGGAATGGTCCAGGACCTGGCCGGTCCCGGTTTTCCAGTCCAGGGTGTACAGGGGCAGGAAGGCGCCGGCGGTGAGGGTCCCCGTCCCGGTGCTGAAGCCCAGGGACAGGGAACTGTCCGGGGTGGCGTAGGTGATTTTGGGAAGGACGTCGAAATCCAGGGTCCTCCGATAGGAAAGGCTCCGACGGGCGGCCTCCACCTTCTGCCTCTGGGCCACTATCTCCGGAAGGTTCGCCCGGGCGAGGACCATCAGCCGGGAGGGCTGGGGCGTGTCCCGGACCACCGGGTCGGGGGCCGTGAAGACCGGAACGGCTCCGTAGGATTCCCCGGGCCCCCTGCCGGCCCCGATCCCCTGTCCGGTTCTGGGGGTTTCGATCCCTCCCTGGTAGGCCAGGTTGAACCAGGCCAGGCGCTGTTCCAGCCGGGCCTGCAGCAGTTTTTCCGCCGCCCCCTGGAGATCGGACTCCGCGTCGGTCTGCTCCGCGACCGGAAGAAGACCCCGGGCCACCTTCTGCCGCGCCGACTCCGCCTTCAGCCGGGCATATTCCACTTCCTTCTCCCAGGTTTCGGCGGCTTTCTGGGCCAGATACGAGGCGGAATAGGCGGCGAAGAGTTCCGTATATGCCCGTCCGTATGCCGCCGCCAGTTCGGCGTCGCCGGCCAGGAGCTTCTCCCCGGCGGATATCCGTCTCTCCCTTTCCTCCTCCGTAGTCCCGAAGGGAATCTGGAGGTCCGCGGACAGTCCGGTCTGGACCGGCTCCATCCGGCCTTCCGGGTCCCCCATCTGGAGGGTGGGGGCCACCCCCAGCCGGGGGCCCTTCCAGCCCTCGGCGGAGGCGAGGAGGGAGGCCGCCATGTTCCGGGCGATCAGGGCCTGCCGCACCGTCTCGTGGCCGGAGATCCTGGCGGCGATCTCCGGCCAGCTGAGCCTTTCGGGGACGAGAGGTCGGGGGGTTTCCGCCGGGGTCGCCGGAAGGGGCGGGGTGGCAGGTTCCCGCGGGGGGGCCTGGCCGAAGGCCACTGACCCGAACAGCAGGGTCGCGGCGGCGATGAAAAGAAAAAGACGGACGGGGTTCCGGCTCATGGAAACCTCCTGGGAGGGTGGGTTGCTGGCGTCGTCACGCCGCAACACTATATAGCAATAATTGTGCCAAAAATTGCAGGTTTTTGGGGTCCGGAGAGGGGATGCGCCGGTTCGCGTGAGAAGATTTTGCCCGCCGCCGGGACGGCCCGGGGGCGGCCGGGAAAAAATTTCCCGTTACAGCTCAACCCTGTCTCCCACGGAGTAAAACGCCACCACCTCCGGCCCCAGGGCCTTATATATCCGGGCCGTCTCCCGGAGCCCCGAGCAGTGGATGGGGCCCAGCAGGCCGGGGGCCTCTTTGGTCAGTTCCTCCAGGGTGGCATCCATCCGGGCCTCCGAGGCGCCGATGAGGTGGAGCCCCCCCAGGACCCCCAGGAGTTTTTTGTCCGGGACCCTTTCCTTCACATAGCGGATGGTGTTGATGAGGCCCGAATGGCAGCAGCCGCAGACCAGGTAATAGCCCAGGCCGGGTTTTTCGATGACGATGGACTTGTCGTCCCGCACCGGGTCCTCCTCCAGACGGCCGCCCCGGCTGGTGTAGAAGCCCGCCGCGGCCTCCCGGTCCACCTCCACCTTCCGGGGGATCTCGCCGGTGACCCAGAGGTCCGGGGCGAGGCGGACGTCGTTGGCGGCGGGGAAGAGGGTCGCCTTGTCCGGGGGGAGGTCCGAGGGGCCCATTCCGGCCCCGATGGGATGGAAGGCGGGCCGGATCCCCGCCTTGGGCAGAAAAGCGTCGGGGTGGTGCAGGAGGGCCACGGAATGGGACAGGCGGCGGATCAGGGGAAGGAGCCCCCCGGTGTGGTCGTGGTGCCCGTGGGACAGGACGATGGTGGACAGCCGGGACCAGTCCACCCCCAGCTTCTCCGCGTTCCGGAGCATGGCCTCCCGGGTCCCCCCGGTGTCCAGCAGTATCAGGGAACCGTCCCCGACGTTCTCCAGCGCCAGGGCCAGTCCGTGCTCCGCCTCCAGTCCCGAGGCGCGGACATAATTGTTCATCAGAATGGTTATTCTCCACGACGGGTTCATTGTCTTCCTCCATTCCCAGTGTAAACCTCTTTCACGGATTCTGCATATTTTTGTCGGGAAAAAGGCTTGCGGTATTCCGAGGGTCCTCCTATCATGGATAGGGACCGAAAAGGCGGATGCAGGACCTTTGGCCTCATGGCGCGAACAGCTGCGCCCAGGATTTTTTCGCACCCCCTAGGGCCTGACAGGAGGAAAGACGATGTCTCAAAGAAGCAAGGTGAAAATTACCGTGGTCAAGACCCTGAGCACGGAGGATGTTTTTGGAAAAGAGCTGCCCGAAGGGGCGGATCCCAAAATGGATCCTCTGTGCCCCGTCCATTCCGTCGGCCAGGAGTTTGTGGTGCCGGAAAACGGCAGTATGCCCCAGGGGTTCTGCACCTGGGCCTGGCACGATATCTATCCGGAGATCACCACCCTGAGGCTGGGGGGGAACTTTCCCTGGATAGCCGGAGAGGGACTCATCTATTCCAGCTGCTCCGACGGGCTCCGGCCGGTGATCTTCAAAATCGAGAGGACTGGTTCCTGAAGCGGCGACGATGAACAAAAAGTTCTGAAAGATCTCCCCCACAGATGAACCGCGGTCTCTCCGGTGCGCGCGCCCCATGGGGCGGCTCCGTAGACGGCATCCAGGGGCGGCATTGACACGGGGGCGGCGGGCTTTCTTGCTCCTCCCCGCGAAAATTGGTAAAATGCGACCCTGTCCGCCCATGGCGACCAAGGAGATTTTCATGAAAGCGGTGGAACTCGCAAAGACCTACAATCCCAAGGATTTTGAAGACCGGATCTACGATTTCTGGTGGAAGGGCGGCTATTTCCGGCCCCGGGGCGACGGGAACAGAAAACCCTACGTCATCGTGATCCCGCCTCCCAATGTCACCGGGGTCCTGCATATGGGGCACGGCCTGAACAACTCGCTGCAGGACATCGTCATCCGCTATCATCGGATGCTGGGTGAGCCCACCCTGTGGGTGCCCGGGACGGACCACGCGGGGATCGCCACCCAGAACGTGGTGGAAAAAAGACTCGTCGCCGCCGGCACCAGCCGCCGGGAGATCGGACGGGAGAAGTTCGTGGAGGAGACCTGGAAGGTGGCCCTGGAGCACAAGGGGATCATCATCCGGCAGCTGCAGAAGATCGGCTCCTCCTGCGACTGGGACCGGGAGCGTTTCACCCTGGACGAGGGGCTGTCCCGGGCGGTCCGGGAGGTCTTCGTCACCCTCTACGAGCGGGGTCTCGTGTACAAGGGGAGCTACCTGGTCAACTGGTGCTCCTCCTGCGGCACCGCCCTGTCCGACGACGAGGTGGAGCACCAGGAAACCCAGGGCCGCATGTACCGGATCCGCTACCCCTTCGCCGACGGCTCCGGGAGCATCGAGATCGCCACCACCCGGCCGGAAACCATGCTGGGGGACACCGCCGTGGCGGTGAACCCCGGGGACGCACGGTACCGCCATCTGGTGGGAAAAAAGGTGGTCCTGCCCCTGGTGGGGAGGGAGATCCCCATCATCGCCGACTCCTATGTGGACGCCGCCTTCGGGACCGGCATGGTCAAGATCACCCCCGCCCACGACCCCAACGACTGGGAGATCGGGATCCGCCATAATCTGGAGAAGGTGAACATCCTGAACCCCGACGGGAAGCTCTCCGATGCGGTCCCCACCCCCTACCGGGGGATGGATGTGATGAGCGCCCGCAGGGCGGTGGTGGAGGACCTGAAAAAGGGCGGCTTTTTCGTGGACGAGAAGGAGCATCCCCACCAGGTGGGCCACTGCTACCGCTGCGAGACCATCATCGAGCCCTTCCTGTCGGAGCAGTGGTTCGTCAGGATGCGCAGCCTGGCGGAGAAGGCCCTGGAAACCTGGCGCCGGGGGGAGATCATCTTCTTTCCCCGGAAGTGGGAGAACACCTACACCCACTGGCTGGAGAATATCAGGGACTGGTGCATATCCCGCCAGCTCTGGTGGGGGCACCGGATCCCCGTCTGGACCTGCTCTTCCTGCGGCGCGACCATGGTTCTCCGGGAGGACCCCGTCGTCTGCACCGGATGCGGCAGCGCCGACATCAGGCAGGACGAGGATGTGCTGGACACCTGGTTCAGCTCCTGGCTCTGGCCCTTCTCCACCATGGGCTGGCCGGAGAAGACCCCGGACCTGGCCGCCTTCTATCCCACCACGGCCCTGGTTACGGGCTACGACATCATTTTCTTCTGGGTCAGCCGGATGATCATGGCGGGGATGGAGTTCATGGAGGCCCCGCCTTTCCGGGACATCTACATCACCGGCCTGGTCCGGGACCTGCAGGGGAGGAAGATGTCCAAGTCCCTGGGCAACGGCATCGACCCCCTGGAGGTGGTGGACGAGTTCGGGGCCGACGCCATGCGCTTCACCCTGGCTTTCCTGGCCGCCCAGGGGCAGGATGTCCTCATCGGGAAGGAGAGCTTCGGCGTGGGCTCCCGCTTCGCCAACAAACTGTGGAACGCCTCCCGATACCTCCTGATGAATCTGGAGGGGCGGAAAATTCTCGACTTCGCCTCCGTCCCCCGGAACGATGTGGACAAATGGATCCTGCACCGCCTGAACGAGACCGCCGCGGCGGTGGGGGATGCCTTCCGGAACTATCGTTTCAACGACGCCGCCTCGGCCTGCTACGACTTCTTCTGGAACGAGTTCTGTGACTGGTACATCGAATCCACCAAGCTGTCCCTGTACTCCCGGGACGAGAACGAGAAGGATCGGGCCGCCACCCTGCTGGCGGGCATCCTGGAGGAGACCCTGCGGCTGCTGCACCCCCTCCTTCCCTTTATCACCGAGGAGATCTATCAGAAGCTGCCCCGGCGGGAGGAGGCCTGCATCGCCGCGGCCTTCCCGGCCTGCGACCCCGGCCGATCCTATCCGGAGGAGGCGGAGTCCTACCGGACGCTCCAGGAGCTGGTCCGGAAGGTGCGGACCCTGCGCAGCGAGTTCACCATCCCGCCGGAGCGGAAGATCCGGGTGGCGGTGAAGGTGGAGACCGGCTTCTTCGCCCTGGCTTACCTGGGCCGCCACGAGGAGCTTCTGAAGCTTCTCATCGGCGCCGGGGAGGTGACGGTGAGCGAGTCCCAGACCCAGGAGCCCGGCAGCATCGCCGTGGTGGGCACGGGCTTCGAGGCCTTCGTGTTCATCCGGGACGCGGTGGACGCCCCCCGGGAGATCCAGCGGCTCCGGAAGGAGATCCGGAAGGCCGAGGCCTTCGCGGAGCAGATCGACCGGAAACTGTCCAACCCCGCCTTTCTGGAAAAGGCACGGCCGGAGGTCGTGGAGGAGCAGCGGGCGAAAAAGGAAGACTCCGCCCGGAAGATCGAAAAGATGAGGGAGTACCTGGCGGACCTGTCCTGATGGAGGCCCCGGGCCGCATCGATGCCGGCCCGGCTAGTTCATCACCCCCGGCAGCGATATGAACAGCATCAGGCAGACCGGCAGGACCGGGATGTACAGGAGGTAGGACACCAGCAGGGCGAAACCCACATGCTCCTCGTGCCGCCCGCCCCGGGCGGCCAGAACCGAAAGGCTGGTGGCGGGGGGGATCACCATCTGCAGGAAGATGACCCAGTAATGGGCCGGGGACAGCCGCAGGGGGCGGAGAACCAGAAAGAAACCGGCGAAGAAAAGGGCCGGCAGAAGGACGAGCCGCACCGCCGAGACATGCAGGGACACCCGGAGAAGCTCCTTCCGGTTTTCCGGCCGCACGTGCTTCAGGTTGGCGATGGTGGCCCCCAGACAGAGAAGCAGCAGGGGAGGCACCACGCCGCCCACGCTGTTCATGGCGGCGTAGACGTGGAAAAAAGGCAGTTTCTGGTCCAGCAGAAGATTCTGGAAGCCCGTCACCGTCACCAGAAGGCCCCCCAGGATGCCGAAGACCGGCGGGGTCACCAGGCGGCGCAGCCTCAAGGGGCCTTCCATTCCCCCGAGCATCAGATTGCCTCCGCCCCAGAGAAAGGGGCTCCCCACCAGCATGTAGGTCCCGATGTACAGGAGGGGCGTGGTGACGCCGAACCTGTCCCGGAAGGCGGGGATTATCGAGGGAAAGAGTTCCGCCAGAAAGAGGGGGATGAAGCCGGCGTTGCCGAAGACGGCCATGGCCATGGCGGACCTCTTCAGACTACCCCGGTAGCCCAGGGCGGTGAAGACGCCCCAGGCCAGGCCCAGGGTGAGAAGGGAGATGACCACCGCCGCCGCCGGGAAGAAGAGGCTGGAGACCACATCCCGGATGTCCGTTCTGGCCACCCGGGTGAAGTAGTACAGGGGCAGGGCGATCCGGACGAGAAACTCGTTGAGCTGGTTGAAGAAGTCGTTGCCGAGGCGGTCCCGGGCCCGGAGGATGTACCCGAAGAAGGACATGGTCACCACCTGGATGACCGCGAAAAGAACCGGGACGAAATAACCGGTCATGGCGGGGCTCAGGGGGCGCTTCCCGGGGCCCTTCCGAAAACCCGCGCCGCCCCCAGGGCCAGTTCCCGGGCCTCCTCCGGGGAGGACACCACGCTCTGGACCGCCAGCCCCCGGGGGTCGAGTTCTTCCGCGACGAGCCGGAAGTCCTCCTCCGTCAGGGGGCCCCGAAGGAAGATCCTCCGTCCCCGGTCCTGGATCTTTTTCAGATGGGGCATCATCTCCGGCAGGCCCATCTCCCCCACGTCCCGGTTTATCTGAAAGACCCCGATCTCCCGGATCTCCAGAAACAGGTCGATGAGGAAGAGGGAAGAGCTGTGCAGATGGATCAGGCTGTAGGGGAAGGCCCGGGCGATGGCCCGGTCCGCCTCCATGACGATGCTCCGGTAGATCTCCGGGGACAGGACCGCCGAGGCGTCCTCCTGCATCCGCACCAGGGGGCCCGGGGCCCACATGGAGTACTGTTCTATGAAGTGTCCCCCGGCGAAGGGAGCGCAGGCCGCGTGATGGGCCCGGGTCACCCGGATGAGGACCGCCGCGCATTTCCGGGCCAGCTTCCGGCTGTCCTCGGGGTTCTCCATGCAGTCGATGATGGATTCGGTGTGGCCCCGCAGGGCGCCCATCAGGTCCGACACCCCCCGGAGGATGGGAACCCCCACGGGGTGCTCTCCCCCGGCCTGGGCGCTCAGGGCCTTGACGAAATCGGTGTAGAGACGGAACCAGGGGTTCGAGGAGGGGAAATCCAGGTTCGCCAGTTCGCCCCAGTCCGCCCGGCGCTCCTCCGCCCAGACCCCGTCGCCGTTCCGGCGCAGCCGGCAGCCCAGCATGGCTTCCAGCCAGGGGATGGCCGAAATGGGGGAGACCCCCTTGATGAAATCGTCCGGGACCTCCAGCGCCCGCAGGTGGGCCTCCCGGTAATCGGGCAGACAGCGCCGGGGGTCAAGGGCCCCGGGTTCGATATGCCCCCCGTCCGGGATCTTCCGGAGGTCGCTGAAGCGGCGGAAGGGGAACCAGCCGGCCACGTCGAAGCCCACCAGGGGCCGGTCCACCGGCTTGTTGTCCCAGAAGTTTCTGTACCGTGCGAGCTTCGCCTCGAGTTCGTTCATGTCGTGGTTTTCCCGAAAAAAAAGGGGAGCCCCCAGGGGCTCCCCTGAAAGGTCATTTCTTGCCCAGGTACTTGATGTAGATCGCTTCCTCGTTGCTGAGAAAATCGAAGGTGTCCTTGGGGTTCTTGTAGGTGGGGGTCACGTAGAGGGCGTTGAAGGCCTCTTTCTGATAGTCCGGGTTTTCCACCACCTTCTTCAGGGCCGCGGAGAAGGTGTCCACGATCTCCTTGGGGGTTCCCTTGGGGAAGGAGTAGAAGAAGAACTTGGTGAAGGCCACGTTGAAACCCACTTCCTTGAAGGTGGGCACATCCGGGAAGGCCTGATTGCGCTTGTCCGACAGGACGCCCACGGCCTTGAAATCGCCGTTCTTGATGTAGTCTTTGACGAGGCCGTACTGGGTCCCGATGATGTCGATCTGCCGGCCCTTCAGCGCCGCGGTCTTGGCCGCCGCCCCGCCCACATCGACGATGTTGAACTCCACCCCCGCCGCCTCCTGGTAGGCCAGGACATGCAGATGGGTGAAGCTCCCCACTTCGGTGGCGAAGGAGAGGGACTTGGGTTTTTCCTTCAGGACCTTCGCCAGCTCCGCCATGTTGTTATAGGGGGCCTTCGCGTTGGCGGCGAAGATGTTGGTTTCGTCCAGCACCGCGAGCCCGGCCACTTCCATGTCCTGGAAGGAGAAGTCCACCAGGCCCATCACCTTGTTCAGCAGCATGCCGGGATGGAAGAAGAGCGCCATGTAGCCGTCCGGCGGGGCGTCCTTCACTTTCCGGGTGCCCAGGGAGCCTCCGGCGCCGCCGACGTTGACGGTGACGATGGCCTGGCCCAGCTCCTTCTCCAGATACTTGCCCAGGATCCGGCAGTTCAGGTCCGTGTCTCCCCCCGCGCCGGCGGGAACCACCACCTGGATGGGCTTGGTGGGATAGGCGGGTTTCTTGCCCTCTTCCTTGCCGCCCGCAGCGAAGGCGAAAGAAGCGATGAGGGCGAGCATCAGAAACAATGCCGCGATTTTTTTCATCGTAATCCTCCTGTGTCGATGATGATATCCGGTCCCATGATACCATAAAGGAGCCGGCGATGCCAGAGAAAAAAGGTCGAAAAATCGGTGAAACAGCTTCCGGCGGCGGCGTTCAGGAGCCGGCAGAGGGCGGCGGAGGGACGCGGATCCCCCCCCGGGCCTCCAGGGCCCGCCAGCCGATTTCCCGGTACCGCTTCGCCGCGGCGGCGGGATCGGCGTCGCCGTAGATCCCCCGGCCGACGATGACTCCGTCGGCGCCGCCCCGGACCGCCTCGTCCAGGCCCATGTAGCGCTGACCCAGCCCGTCCTTCCCCGCCTGGAGCTGGACCCCCGGCATCAGGAGGAGCTGCCCCGGCGGGAGCTTTTCCCTGAACCGGGCCAGGTCCTCCCGGTTATCGCCGTGGCCGATGTAGCCCGCCACCCACCGGGGGTGGGCCCGCCCCGCTTCCACGACCCGGCGGGTATAAGACTCGGTGATGTAGTTGCCCTCTGTCGACATCCGGGCCAGCAGGAAGGCGCTTCCGGCGGGGCGTCCGGTCCCGGTTTCGCGACGAGGCCCGGTTTCGGGACGGATTCCGGGAGCCGGACCGGCTTTTTCGTCCTCACCGAAGAGCCCCTGCAGCACCCCGTTTCCGGAAATCATGTGCACCGTCACCGCGTCGGCCCAGCGGGCGATGCGGTAGATGCCCCCGCGGTACTGGAGTCGGACGGTGTTGCCGATATCGGCGAACTTGCGGTCCGCCAGGATGTGAAAGTCCCCCTCCCGGGCCAGGGAGGACAGGCGCTCCGGGAATGAGGGATCGAAGTCGTCCAGGATGTCCACATGGACCTTCACCACGGCGATTTCCGGGGCGGCGGATTCCAGGAGGCGGAAGAAATCCCCGCAGTTCGTGGCGTCCAGACTCAGGACCAGGTTGGTTTTTTTCCGCGCCATCAGGGCGGCGAGCTTCGCGGCGTAGGGGTTGTGCACCGGGGAGTCCCCCTGGGAGTCCCCCAGCTGCCGGGTGAAGAGCCGGGCCTGCTCCGCCTGGTCCGGGGCGATGCGACCCTCCCGGGTCAGGATGTCCAGGATCTCCTCCAGGCTCACCAGGCTGTGCAGCCGGTAGCCCCGGGCGGCCAGGTCCTCGGCGGCCCGGAGGCTCCGGTCGATGAAGACGACGAAATCGCAGACCCTCAGGCCCGCCGCTTCGAAGGCCCGGGTGGTTTCGATCTTGCTTTCCCCGGTGGTGACCAGGTCGTCGATGACCAGGCACCGGTCGCCGGGCTTGAAGCTCCCCACGATCTCGCCTCCCAGTCCGTAGGCCTTCTCCTCCTTGCGGCGGTAGATCAAGGGCTTTCCCAGCCTCTCCGCCACCACCGCCGCGTAGGGCAGGGCCGTGTAGGGGATCCCCGTCACCACATCGAAGTCCAGGCCCCGGATTTTTTCCAGAAGCAGGTCCGTCATGTTTCGGAAAAGGTCGGGCTTGGAGACGGTGTCCCGGAGGTCGATGTAAAAGGGCGAAACCTTGCCGCTTTTCAGGACGAAGGTCCCGAAGCGGACAAGTTTTTCCTTTTCCAGATTCAGCGCCAGGTCTCGGGTGGTCATACAGGCTCCTTGCCACGGCCGGGGGAATGGGATTTTCCGTCTTTATAATGATTCCCCCCGGGGCCCGTCAAGGGACGAAAACGGTTTTTTCCGGGAAAGCCGGTCCCCCCGCTTTCCT